>CAYUSG010000100.1:0-14335 GCA_964447355.1 uncultured Paenibacillaceae bacterium | reverse complement strand
ATGCCGTTGGTTCCAATAAGTAGGTCATTTTATAGATTTATTAGGGGGTACTTCAATGTCAGAAGAACGTAATTTAGGATTAGAGACATTAGCTGTTCATGCAGGTCAGGAGATTGATCCAACTACGATGTCAAGGGCTGTACCTTTGTATCAAACGACTTCATACGGGTTTCGTGATACAGACCATGCTGCCGATTTGTTCGCATTAAAGGAATTTGGCAATATTTATACACGATTAATGAATCCAACAACAGATGTGTTTGAAAAGCGCATCGCAGCATTAGAAGGAGCACCGGCTGCATTAGCGACAGCTTCGGGCCAAGCCGCAATTACTTACTCCATTATGAATATCGCTGGATCAGGGGACGAAATCGTCTCCGCTGCAAGCCTTTATGGAGGTACATATAATTTATTCGCTGTTACCCTGCCCAAGTTAGGCATTAATGTTAAGTTTGTAGATCCGGCTGATCCTGAAAATTTCCGTAAAGCGATTACGGATAAAACAAAGGCCGTTTATGCTGAAACGATTGGTAACCCGCGCGGCGATATTCTTGATATCGAAGCTGTGGCGAACATTGCTCATGAACATGGGCTTCCGCTTATCGTAGATAATACGTTTGCTTCGCCATACTTGCTTCGTCCTATTGAGCACGGGGCAGATATTGTAGTCCACTCCGCAACGAAATTCATCGGCGGACATGGAACGTCCATTGGTGGAGTTATTGTAGATGGAGGAACATTTGATTGGAAGGCAAGCGGTAAATTCCCAGGTCTGACTGAACCTGATCCTAGCTACAATGGCGTCGTCTACACCGATGCAGTAGGTCCTATCGCTTATATCATCAAAGCAAGAGTTCAATTGTTGCGTGATATGGGTGCTGCGATCTCGCCTTTCAACTCATTTATGCTGCTGCAAGGCTTGGAGACACTGCATTTGCGCATGGAGCGCCACAGTGAGAATGCGCTAAAGACAGCGCAATTCCTGAAGTCTCACCCTGCTGTTGAATCCGTCAGCTATGCAGGATTAAACGACCACCCATCCTATGAGCTTGCTCAGAAATATTTGCCTAAGGGGCAAGGTGCAATCTTAACCTTTGAAATTAAAGGCGGAGTAGAAGCGGGTAAAAAAGTCATTAACGCTGTACAATTGTTCTCACATTTAGCGAACGTTGGGGATTCTAAGTCGCTTATTATTCATCCAGCAAGCACTACACATTCTCAATTAACTGGAGAGGAGCTTGCATCTACAGGTGTTACACCGGGGATGATTCGTCTTTCTGTAGGTACGGAGAACATTGACGATATTTTTTTTGATTTAGATCAAGCATTAAAAGCAAGCCAGCAGTAAGCTGGACATCGATGTGCGTCGGGGAGGATTGAAGCTTGGACAAGCGTAAAGATTGGGATACTTATTTTATGGATATTGCATATATGGCTGCTACTCGTTCACAATGCCCGCGGCGAAATGTGGGAGCAGTGTTAGTACAAGGAAAGAAGCTGCTGGGCACAGCCTACAACGGAGCTCCTATGGGTGTGCTGGACTGCTCAGAGGCTGGCTGCATGATTGTAGAGGAATATGAGGTCAAGCAGGTTGAAGGCCGTGAAGAGGCCGTGAAGAAGCAACGCTGCATCCGAACGATTCACGCCGAACAGAATCTGCTGTTGTTTACAGATCGGAGTGATCGTGAGGGTTCAACGGTGTATGTCACGGATCAGCCATGCTGGACCTGTGCGAATATGCTGGCAAACAGTGGCATCGCCGAAATCGTCTTCCATCGTCCCTATCCAAAGGACAGTGAGAAGGTGTATGATCTGATGCAAAAGCGGGGTATCACCTTCAGAAGGGTGGACCCTTACGCTCCACCTCCCGGCGTATCTGAAGAGGTTGCTAATTAAATCAAACATTTCCGAGGAAGAACCTCGCTGCGTATTTGTTTACGTGGCGAGGTTCTTTTGCGTAATGCATGTCATTGATAGGGATCGATTGAAGCTTTTCTTAATGAAAGGGGGAGTTTAATGAACATGTTATCGTGGTTCACGATAAGACCGATTTTTAGTGCAGGCATTTTATCTGTGATAGGGACTTTATTAGGTTTTTCATTGTCTCTTTTTCACATCGTGTTAGGATTCATTGTGTTGTACTTGGTCACTCTATTTTTCATCTATCTTCTAAACGGAGCTGTAACGCGTACAGCCTTTATCTTACCGCTCTGCTTACTCTTTTTTGCGCTTTACAGTTGTTATTTTAATGCTCAGAATATTTCCGTCATCCCAAAAGAAGATGAAGGGGCTGAGATCAGCCTTGAAGGGGTTATCGTTTCCCCTATTACATTAGATGGGAACAGAGTTGCGTTCCGCATGAGTGCTGAACAAGTCTATGGCGTAAAGTCGCAAGAAATCTTCCTTATAGAATTAAGGCTTGAAGAAGAGTCCGAACTGAAGATCGTAAACGCATGGCAGCGGGGTGATCGGGTTCGTTTAACGGGTAATTTGGAACAGCCAAGCAGCGGACGGAACTTTGGGGATTTTAATTATCGACAGTTTTTATTAAGGCAGCATATTCACTGGGTTGTGGATATCAGAGGGTTATCTCCGATTCAAGTGACAGAACCAGAGCAGTTCGGCTGGCATCACATAGGAAGATGGAATGACAGCCTAAGGGGGAAGCTGTCTGATGTGATCAAGCAAGTCCATGGTCCCCCGCATTATGGTTTTGTTCAAAGTTTAGTAATAGGTATGAAGGATCGTCTCGATCCAGAGCTGTTCGAAAGCTTCTCTGAGCTGGGTCTTACACATATTCTTGCCATCTCGGGTCTTCATGTCGCTGTGTTTACTGGTGGCTTATTTATGGTTTTCAGGCTGCTTAGATTAACCAAAGAGCGCAGTCTTGTATTAGCAATGGTTGCTATTCCCTTCTATATGCTCTTGTCCGGAGGCACTCCATCGGTCGTTAGGGCAGGTATCATGGCGTTGATAGGCATGTACGCCCATAAGAAACAGCTGTTAAAAGACGGTCTTCACATCGTCAGTATCGCATGCATGTTAATGCTGCTGCTGAATCCGTTCTATATTTATAATGTCAGCTTCCATCTTTCGTTTATAGTAACCACGGGATTGATCGTAGGCGTTCCGTTAATGGTTAAGCTGCTGCCCATTCGATATAAAGCGTTCAAAAATGCATTAGCTGTCACACTCACAGCCCAGTGGGTTTCGTTTCCTTTTTCAATCTACTATTTTAATCAGTTTTCGGTTTGGTCCTGGATCGCTAATCTGGTATTGGTGCCATTTATCAGTCTCATTATTTTGCCGCTGGGCATGGCCACTTTATTAACTGCATTGCTGAGCAGGACGTTAGCAGGTTGGCTCGCTTATGTAAATGACTGGTGCATTCAAATTGTGATTTATGCTGTTGAACAGATTCAACAGTGGGACAAGTATGTGATGATTTGGCCAACGCCTGCCCCAATGTGGATGGTCACCTATTATTTATTGATCATAGGATCGTTACTTGGACTGAATGTTGTGAGACAGCATTCATCTTTCCATTGGCATGTAAAATTATGCGCCCTATTCACCGCTTGTATTCTCGTGGCTGTAATCATCGTTGGATTGAACCCTGATGGCTGGAGCCGCAAAGGGATCGTACAATTTATTGATATAGGACAGGGAGACGCAGCCTTAATTCGAACCCCCTATGATCGCTATATCTTAGTTGACGGAGGTGGAAGCACGTCGTTCTATAAACAGGAGGACGTATGGAAACAGCGATTTAATCCATTTGAGGTTGGAGAGAAGGTCCTTCTTCCGTTGTTGAAGCGAAGGGGCGTGGGGGAGCTTGAATATGTGATCATCTCGCATTTTGATACGGATCATATCGGCGGATTAATAGAGGTGATTGAGAATATTCCAGTAGGGAGTATACTGATGAACGGAACTTATAAAGACAACACAACGGTTGACCGTTTATATGAATTGGCTCTAGAACGATCGATCCCAATTTATACTTTGAAGCAGGGGACGCATCTGTCTATTGATAAAGAAACGAAGCTAACGGTGATATCGAAGCAGGTGACTGCAAAACAAGAGCAACGAGAGCTTCGTGAGGTTGCTTCGCAGAACGAACAATCACTTGTCGTCTTGCTGGAATTATACGATAGAAAACTATTGTTTACCGGCGATATTGGTATCGGTACTGAACAGGCTTTGCTCGGCTCATTAGCCTCGCAATGGGTTCAAGCACATGGTACGGATAAGCATGCCGTAAAACCTTCTGTAGATATTATGAAAGTTGCTCATCATGGCAGTAAACATTCAACCTCTACGCCTTGGCTTGACTATTGGTCCCCGAGCATTGCAGTGATTTCTGCCGGAGCGAACAATAGGTATGGGCATCCGCATCCTGATGTTATTTCGAGGTTGGAGCAGGCGAAGGCCGAGGTATGGCGAACAGACAAGCATGGAGAAATTCAAATTGAAATCACTCCATCCACGATGTATATACGTTCAAAGCTTCAGCCCTCCCTTGATTGATATGTTATATTCGCTGCAAAGCGACGTCGGTGTACTAAAAATCGCTTTTTTGATATGCTATATGAGGTAATCATAATTTCTAACCGATGGTTAATATAAAGCCTGAAGGCTATCTTTAAAAAAACAAGTACAAAAGCGCAACTATTTCGGACGGTATCCCGTCTGTAAGGTTGCATGAGAGGGGGATCCAAGTGGTAGATCAAGAATTAATAAGATCTGCTCAATCGGGCGATCGCGACGCTCTTATTACCCTGCTGCGCGATATCGAAACACATGTGTATCGAACTGCTTATTATATACTTGGCAACGAACAAGACGCAATGGACGCTGCTCAGGAGGCACTTATCCGAGTGTATACCAAAATTAACTCATACGAAGAAAAGGCGAAATTTAAAACTTGGGTGCAGCGCATTGTAACTAATATTTGCATTGATAAATTTAGAAGAGCTAAATCAACGGTCTCTATTGAAGAGCATAATATGGTGTTTTCGAACGACCACAATGTGGAAGATGAGATCATGTCTGCTTATTTAGCGAAGGATATTCGTGAAGCGATAGATAAACTGCCCGAACACCATCGTACCGTCGTGGTCCTACGATATTTACAGGATTTTTCTTATAATGAAATTGCCGCCTCATTGGATTTGCCTCTGAATACGGTGAAATCCTATTTATTTAGAGCCAGACAACAGCTGCAAAATTTACTTCATGATTATCAGAAAGGTGGTGTTCGAGGATGAAGTGTCAAGAGGTGACAGAATTGATGCAGCGAGACCTGGATAAGGATCTCAATGATATTGAACACGAACAACTCCATATGCACTTGCAGCAGTGTGCGAGCTGTAAATCGATGTATGAACGTATGCAGGTACTTTCTGCTGAGCTTGAACAATTACCTAAAGTGTCTCCACCATACAGCATTGTAGATTCTATCCTGCCAGCCTTACAACGACTTGATATTGAAGGCAGTGACAATGATGAATTACACACTCAAGCCAACCCTCAGGATGAAACAGCGACATCATCGCACAAGGCAGGATGGAAAGCTTATTGGACTAAGCGAAACTGGAGCATGGTTGGCGGCGTGATTGCTGCGGGATTAGCTTTTGGATTAATTTTTGTGAATTTCGGCTTGAACGAGAAGAGTATGGAACAGGCTGACGGATACTTACAACCTAATAGTAGTACAGCGAATAAAGTCAGTGAATTAGCAACCATTGAATCCGAAATTTCGAATAACCAAGCCATTGACAAGAAAAGTGCGACTGGCGGGGCTGCAAGTACGGCTCCACAGGCATCAGTTGATCAGGCTGGACAGGAACGAGAGCTGTTAAGCGCTGCTGGCCAAACGCAAATGAAAGATGTTCCTCGGATTGAGGAACCGGTTGTCTTGGAGAAACAGATCATTGATCAAATGGGAGAAGAGCGAAATGCTCCTGCTTATTTTGATGGCCCCTCTGATACACTGCCACAGGAAGCTGCTATACAAGGGCAAGGAATACAATCGATAGCCCCGAGCTCCGGAGGAACGGGGGAAATTTCGAATTCAGCTGTGCCTGATAGCATGGTGACGGCTGAGAAAGCTCCTTTAGCACCTGTGGATCAAGGCATGGGCGGTATTTTCTCCATTGCTGATGTGAATCATATGGAACAAAATGACCAGAAAGTAACTGAGCTGGTATCGCCTGAAGGTGTCTATGTAGCCAAGGTGGAAGGTTTAACGATTACGATTTACAATGCTGACCAAAAGGTTGAGTACCAAACAACATCTAAGATGGTGGATCATCTTCAGCTTTTAAACTGGTCAAGTGACGGTAATCTGTTAATATATGAAACCCTTCAAGGGAACACGGTGACGCAATACGAAATAAACATCAAGGCCCAAACGGATATTAAAATTGAATCGTAGCTGCACACATACGCACTCACATGCGTATACTGTATTAACTTAAATAACACATCGAACATCTAGCTTCGCAGAAGGTGTAACTACTCGATCAGATTTTCCTAGGGCTTCTGGTCGGGTGTTCATATAGATGTTCCTTACAAGGGGGCTTTCGTCTTTGACGGAGCCCTTTTGTTGCTGTAAGATGATCAATAGATTCGTATTTGATGCGTTTATTGAATGAGTGGGTCTGAGAAAGGGGCAGACGATGGATTATCGAAAGGCTTTGACAGACATTAAGAAAGGCAATGTTAAGCCCATATATGTATGTTACGGTAAAGAATCCTACATGATGCAGCAGTTTATGCGAAATATAACCGATGTGTTGGTAGATAAAGAGCTTCAGGAATTTGCAGTCAGCCGATTTGATTTGAATGATACGCCGCTTGAAACAGTGCTTGAAGATGCCGAAACCTTACCTTTTATGGCAGAAAGGAAACTAATTATCGCCCAGCGGGCTTCTTTTTTTACCGGGGCAAAAGAAAGCTCGAAGCTTGAGCATCATATAGATAAGCTGCTGGCTTATATGAAATCGCCTGTGGAACATTCGGTTCTCGTTTTTACGGTGGACGCTGAGAAGTTGGATGAACGTAAGAAAATAACGAAGCTGCTGAAGGAACAGCAGGCTTTGGTTCCATTTACGACATTAACTACAGGAGAGCTTCATCAATGGGTTGAACAGCAAGTCAAACAAACGGATTGTTATTTCACATCCGAGGCCATCGATCATCTCATCTTGTGCACAGGTGCCAATTTGCAGCAGCTGACCCAAGAGATTGAGAAAATAACGTTATATATGACTCAGGGTGAAATATCCAAGGAAACGGTTGATAAGTTAGTAACCAAATCGATAGAACAGAACATATTTATTCTGATTGACGAAATTGTAAGGATGAGAGTAAGCAAAGGCTTAATGATCCTGCATGAGCTCTTAAAGCAAAAGGAGGAGCCTATCAAAATTTTGATGCTGATGGTTCGGCAATTTCGCATGATTTTGCAGGTGAAGCAGTTAACGCAGCTAGGATATTCTCAGCAGCAAATCGCTTCGCAGATTGGGGCGCATCCATACGCTGTTAAAGTAGCAGCTGAACAAGGCAGGCAGTATAATGAGCGGACACTTGCGAATGTAATTTCAAGGTGTGCAGAATTAGATGTAGCGATGAAAACGGGGAAAGTGGACAAGGTGCTTGGGTTAGAAATGTTCTTATTCCAATTAGCCGAAGGGGCCTAACAAACAAAAAAATTCGCCTTCAAGATGGAGGCGAATTTTTTCATGGTCTAATGTAAAATCCTATTCGGAAAGTGCGTTAACCGCTTTTGCCAAACGGGATTTTTTGCGAGCCGCAGCGTTTTTATGAAGTAAGCCTTTAGTAACTGCTTTGTCCAATTTCTTGGATGCAGCGATTAGGGCTTCTTTAGCATTGGTAGCGTCTTGACCAGCAATCGCAGCTTCTACAGATTTAACAGATGTACGAAGTGCAGATTTTTGGGACATGTTTTGAAGACGGCGTTTTTCGCTTTGTTTAACTCTTTTAATTGCGGATTTAATGTTAGGCATGACATTCACCTCCTGCACGTTGCTCTTACTGTGAAGTGATTTTTCACCGTTCGTTACAGCTCTTTCTCACAACTTTTAACATTCTAACACGCTATGCTTCAAAAATCAACTTTTAATATGTTTACTGTGTCGGGATATTCAAAGGTTCTTTCGCATAAGTCCTGGTTGTTTGCCGCAAACTATGACCAATCGCTTAACATCAGAAAGGGGTATAGCACGATGGATTTAATGGATCGCAACGTTTCTATAGACTTAGCGTTGGAAGCTAAGGAACTTGCTTCGCAATTCGAAGGACAGCAGCTGCCCGGCATTCATACGGATGTAACTGAGGATGACGGCATCCTAATTACACGCATCGATGTATTGAATGAGCAAGGGGAGCAATCGATTGGAAAATTAAAAGGACATTATATTACTGTAGAAGTCCCTCAGCTTAGAAACAAGGATTCGAAGCTTCAAGATCGGGTAGCTACCCAATTTGCCAAAGAATTTGAAGCATTCCTGCAGAAATTAAATATACCAAAGCACGCTAAAGTACTTGTCATAGGACTGGGGAATTGGAACGTTACACCTGACGCCTTGGGTCCCATCGTGGTTGAGAATGTGATGGTGACTCGCCATTATTTTGAGCTGATGCCAGGTCAAGTCAGCCCCGGTTATCGTCCGGTCAGCGCTGTTGCGCCGGGGGTTCTAGGCACTACAGGTATTGAAACAAGTGAAATTGTTCAGGGGATTGTTGAGAAATCCAATCCAGATTTAATTATTGCTGTCGATGCTTTAGCCTCAAAAGCGATTGAACGTGTGAATACAACGATTCAAATTGCGGACACAGGTATTCATCCGGGGTCAGGGATTGGCAATAAACGTAAGGGGCTTACGAAAGAAATTCTTGGTGTCCCAGTCATAGCTATCGGTGTGCCAACCGTCGTTTTCGCGTCTACAATTGTCAATTCAACGCTTGAATTGATCACACAAAATTTCAAAAAACAAACATCGAATACATCGGCCATTTTAGGTGTCGTTGCTGAAATGACAGAACAAGAAAGACTTGAGATGGTGCGTGAAGTGCTAAATCCGCTAGGTCATGACTTACTAGTCACACCAAAAGAAATTGATACCTTTATTGAAGATATTGCCAATATTATTGCCAGCGGTTTAAATGCCGCATTGCATGAAGCTGTTGATGTAGATAATGTAGCGGCATATACTCATTAAAATGTGAAGCAGGAAGACCTTCATACGTCTATACAACGCTTGGGCGAGGCCCAAGCGTTTTTGCCGTTCTATGAATCTTTTAACATATCTTTCTATGTTTTTGTTCTATGAATTTGCTTTGCTTCATAGATTAGTTAATAGATAAGCGCTATTGACTAGTGATGTTTTAAATTTAGGAGGAACGAAACCTATGAAGCTGACGAACCCAAACCTTAGTTTTAGACAAGAGATTCAAGTTGTAAGGAAGTTTCTGCCGTCGCTCATGCTTTTTACTCTTGTTGTTATAGTGATCATTATGATAGGGTCGCTGATTTCTTCCAAGTGGATGACATCTCCAGTTTCGTCGATGAAAGGATTGACGGCTTCGATGGACAGCCAGTTTTTTATGGATCTTATCCAAATGGAAGTCCCGCCTATTGAGAAGCAAGATGGCACGTCGACGTTCTCCCAAGCTAATATGAGCCATTTTATTTTTCAATTTCTAACCGATATTAACCCGACTGATCCTCGCAGCTTAATTGCTGGTGAAATTCCGGGGATGGGTGCAGATCGAACAGTTCTGATGTTTCAAGGCACGGGTACGGATCCAAGTGTATACCCTACAGATTATATCCCAGCGCCAGGTGTACTAGGTGAAGAGCCGCCGGAGAACAGAGACCATCCTGTAGAAAGCGATCCTTCAAACGGGGCTAATAGAGAGGATGATCCATCGGAAGCTTCCCAAGAGGGATTAGAGCATCCTGGGGATACGGGATCAGCCGATGGTAATGGTGAGCAGAGTGATGACGATCCCATAGCAAAACCGACCACTAACGGCAAGAAAAAGGTGTTTATTTATCACACACACAATACAGAATCTTGGGTGCCAGAGCTTAAGCATCGAAATATAACGGATTTAGACGAAGCTTATGATGGAAAAACTAATATTACTTTATTAGGCAAAAGGTTAGCGAAACGCTTGGAGGAGCTAGGTATCGGTGCTGTCAGCTCTGATGTCGATTACCGTTCGACCGTGAAAGATTTCAACTGGAATTTCTCTTATAAATATTCATTGAAAACGGTGCAGGAGGCTTTTGCCGTCAACCCGGAGCTGGAGTATTTCTTCGATATTCATCGGGATTCGCAGAAGCGAGATTTGACGACCGTGACCATTGACCAGAAAGACTATGCCCAACTGTACTTTATTATCGGTCAGAAAAATCCGCATTGGGAGCAGAATGTAGAATTAGCTCGCAAAATTCACCAGAGAATCGATGAATTATATCCGGGGATATCCAGAGGGGTCTGGAGCAAGAGCAACGGACATGCAGAATACAATCAATCAGTTTCACCGAACAGCATACTGATTGAGGTAGGCGGACCTGAGAATACACTAGAAGAATCGCAACGGACCATTGATGTTCTATCTAGTGTTATCGCGGAAATATTCTGGGAGGCTGAGAAAGTAGACGCCCCTGCTGAAGGACAGCAACACGGGGTGCCAATCGTTCAGAATTGAGAAGGTGTATGATTACGGGAGGGATGACAGATGATTGGCGTATCCAGAACGATCGGACTGTTTATGATTCTCATTGTGATTGGTATATTCATTGGCGTGGATTTGACGAGCAGAGGTGTCGAGCGCTTGCAGGGAGAGCCGGCTGGATCGCTGACAATGATACAGTCATCCCTTGCATCCGCGCCTGAGCGAGAGACATCATTTAATGAAGGGTCTGTGGTTGCAACGAACGTCCAGGCACAATCGGAATTACGCGATTCTGCTGCACAGCAGGAAGCAAACCGGGCGTCTAGCGCTGTATTAAGTGCTCAACACACTGATATTGAACACAATGTCCCGCTAGTAGATCAGGCCGCTGACAAGGCGGGGAAGTTCATTCAAATCACATTTCAGCATGGCATTGAATGGTTGGTTTCGTTCTATGACGATCTGATGAATTAAGTGCAGAAGCTCGTGTCGAAGAAGGGTTTGATGGGAACTCCTACTCCTGTTATAATGAATTGTATTTATGAAATGGATGCCGGAAACCGCATTTGGGTATTTACTAGTAGGAGGATTGTCATGTCGGACATCAATTCTAGACAAAAGAAGATACGGAACTTTTGCATTATTGCACATATTGATCATGGAAAATCTACATTAGCAGACCGAATTTTGGAATATACAGGTGCTATTACCTCTCGTGAAATGCAGGATCAGCTGCTGGATCAAATGGACTTAGAACGGGAGAGAGGCATCACCATTAAGCTGCAGGCGGTACGCTTAAGCTACAAAGCAGATGATGGCGAAGAATATATCTTGAATTTGATTGACACCCCAGGACACGTGGACTTTACATATGAGGTGTCCCGAAGCTTGGCTGCTTGCGAAGGAGCACTGCTCGTTGTTGACGCCGCACAGGGGATTGAAGCACAGACCATGGCAAACGTATATTTGGCACTGGATAACGACTTAGAGATTCTTCCTGTGCTTAATAAAATTGATTTACCGAGTGCTGAACCGGACCGTGTTAAACAAGAGATCGAAGACATCATTGGCCTTGATACGAGCGAAGCGGTCATGGCCTCGGCCAAAGCTGGTATTGGGATCAAAGAAATACTGGAGCAAATCGTGCAGAAGGTGCCAGCTCCTACAGGAGTAAGTGATCAGCCGTTGAAGGCACTTATATTCGACTCTCACTATGACCCATATAAAGGAGTCATTGTATATGTGAGGGTTGTGGATGGTTCAGTTAAGCCGGGATCTAAGATTAAAATGATGGCAACCGGCACAACATTCGAAGTCATCGAAGTTGGCGCATTTAAGCCGCGTATGACCATTGTGGACGAGCTGCAGGTAGGCGATGTAGGGTTCATTGTAGCTGGCATTAAGAACGTCAAAGATACGCGCGTCGGGGATACAGTGACAGATGCTAAGAACCCAACTCTGGAGCCACTGCCGGGTTATCGGAAGATTAATCCAATGGTGTATTGCGGTTTATATCCGATTGATACTTCCGATTATAATGATCTACGTGAAGCCTTAGAGAAACTTGAATTGAATGACGCTTCACTAAGTTATGAACCGGAGACTTCATCAGCACTGGGCTTTGGTTTTCGCTGCGGATTCTTAGGCTTATTGCATATGGAAATCATTCAGGAGCGCATCGAGCGAGAATTTAACATTCCGCTGATTACAACGGCGCCAAGTGTTATTTTTAAAGTCACATTAACCAATGGCGAGCAAATACAAATTGATAACCCGTCGAATATGCCAGAGGTCGGCAAAATTGATTTTGTTGAAGAGCCCTATGTAAAGGCAAACATTATTGTGCCTAATGATTTTGTCGGTGCAATTATGGAGCTGTGCCAAGGCAAACGCGGCGAATTTATTACGATGGAATACTTGGATGCCAACCGCGTGACGCTGAGCTATGACATTCCATTGTCTGAAATCGTGTATGACTTCTTTGATCAATTGAAATCGAGCACGAAAGGTTACGCTTCCTTTGACTATGAGCTGTCGGGCTACCGCACGTCTAAGCTTGTGAAGATGGATATCATGCTCAATGGCGAGCAGGTGGATGCTTTATCTCTCATTGTTCACAAGGATAAGGCGTACCAGCGCGGTAAAATCATGTGTGAGAAGCTTAAAGAGCTCATTCCTAGACAACAGTTCGAGGTACCCATCCAAGCTTCCATTGGTCAAAAGATCATCTCGCGTGAAACCGTCAAAGCGATGCGCAAGAACGTACTTGCGAAATGCTACGGGGGAGATATCTCGCGTAAGCGTAAGCTGTTAGAGAAGCAAAAAGAAGGTAAGAAGAGCATGAAGCAGGTCGGCAGCGTGGAAGTGCCGCAGGAAGCATTCATGGCTGTACTCAAAATTGATGAATAATAAGCTGCTGAAGATCGAGAGATGCGTGCTCTCGGTCTTTTGCTTCAAAGAAAGGATATGGGAGCATGCTCAAAATGCGTTCCCCCAAAGCGGTCTACATCCACATTCCGTTTTGCACCAATAAATGTCACTACTGTGATTTTAACTCTTATGTGCTGAAAGGACAGCCCGTTATGGATTATCTAGATGCACTGGAACGAGAAATCTCTCTAACCGCTGAAGCCAATCCGCCGGGAGAAATTGACACGATCTTCGTTGGGGGCGGTACTCCGACGGTACTAACGCCTGAGCAAATGCGAGTGTTTTTAGATAGAACAACCCAATATTTTCCGAACCGATCCACGCAGTTTGAATTTACTATGGAGGCGAATCCGGGGACGACAGACAGAGAGAAGCTTCAGGCGATGAAGGAGGGCGGCGTCAACCGTATAAGCTTTGGCGTGCAGTCGTTTAATGAGGAATTGCTGGCTGATATTGGACGCATCCATAACTTGGACGATGTATACCGGAGTATCGAGAATGCCCAAGATGTAGGCTTGGATAATTTATCCATTGATTTGATGTTTGGTTTACCTAATCAAACTGTCGCGGATATGGAGCATTCATTGGACAAAGCGTTCGAATTAAATCTAAAGCATTACTCGATATACAGTTTGAAAGTCGAAGAGAACACATTGTTCCACACCCTGTATGAGAAGAATCAATTACCCCTTCCAGATGAAGAGGACGAGCTGGCCATGTACCTGCTGATTATGGACCGCATGAAGCAAGCGGGATACGAGCATTACGAAATTTCTAACTTTGCCAAGCCTGGGTATACTAGTAAGCACAACACAATGTATTGGAAAAATCGCAGCTATTACGGACTTGGGGCCGGAGCTCACGGATATATGAATAGGGCGCGACATGTCAACGTCAAGGGGATTCAAGATTATATTGAAGCGACGAAGCAAGGCTTGCCCGTTCTTGAAGCTTTCGAAGTACCAGTAGAAGAGGCGATGGAAGACTTTATGATGGTAGGTTTGCGTATGCTGGAGGGTGTTCGCAAGGAAGACTTCCAGCAGCAATTCGACGCTGAACTGGATCAAGTGTTTGGCGAGCCCATTAACAAGCTGATAGAACAAGGGCTGTTAGAACCATTCGAGGCAGGCTATCGTCTGTCTGCCAAAGGTGTTTTATATGGAAATGATGTATTCTCCGCTTTTATTCAAAC
>CAYUSG010000099.1:0-14724 GCA_964447355.1 uncultured Paenibacillaceae bacterium | reverse complement strand
TGACCGGACTTTCACCGGCTAGATTATGCGTGCTTCTGGGCACGCCGCACAAAAACAAGAAGCAACCGAACACTCCGGTCACTTCTTACGTTCTGCAAGGTTGGATTGCTTTATCTGCAAAATATATGTTTTCCGATTTGCTTAACCTGAGGTCTCGTCCAAATCCAACCTGAAGTTGCTGTATCCGGATTAAAATAGTACGTACATCCGCCAGTAGGATCATAGCCATTTAATGCATCCTGAACCGCTCTGCGGGCACTTTCATTCGGTTCCATCCAGATTTGACCATCAGCCACCGCTGTAAATGCCCTAGGCTCAAAAATAACTCCATAAGGTGTATTCGGAAAATTAGGTGATTTCACGCGATTTAATATAACAGCTGCTACGGCAACCTGCCCTTCATAAGACTCGCCACGCGCTTCACCGTAAACAGCGTTAGCCATGAATTTCAAATCTTGGTCAGAATACCCTAGATGGCTAGTAGCGGTTAGCGACTTTGATGCCCCAGCATTTCGAGCCTTCGTATTCTGTGGATTAGCAGCGTCATCTGCGCCGGGTCTCCAGTTCTTCGTTGCTTCCCACAGCTTAACCTTTGATTTGGCTCCCATCACTCCATCTGCAGGCAAGCCAAATTCGGATTGAAACCACTTGACAGATTTCAACGTCCCGCTGCCAAAATCACCATCGATCTCTCCATTATAGTACCCAAGATGCTTCAATCTTCCTTGCAATTCACGAACATCTGCTCCGCTAGATCCCAGCTTAATATTCGCTTTACTGAATGCTTCTTCTGCTGGAAGATAGCTCGTTAATGACCAAGCAGTGAACAATAAAGTTACGATACACAACACGAACATGACCAATCGAATTTTCATTGCACTTCACCTTTCTCATCGATTGTTTAGTCACCCATATGACGTGGCAGCTTTTAACGTTATTATGAGAAAGGTGGTTCGCTTCTATTCAATGCGCCCATGATCATGAGCTTTTTCGATCTTGCACATATTGTTCCATGGAAAGTAAAACCTCTCTCGGCTTACTTCCCTCATAGGGTCCAATTAAACCTTTCGCTTCCATAGAATCAATAAGCCGGGCAGCCCTCGTGTATCCAACCCGCATTCTTCGTTGCAGCAACGATACAGATGCTTGCTTTGCTTCTAGAATAATTTGGACCGCTTGATCGAACAATTCATCTTCCACTTCGCCTGCAGTTTCTACAACATCTTCGACTTCAGGCACAAGCTCTTCCTGAAACTCTGCTTTTCCTTGGTTGCTGCAATAATGAACAACGGCTTCGACCTCTTGATCTGATAAAAATGCCCCTTGAACACGCTGCGGCTTGGAGGCTCCAACCGGTAAGAACAGCATATCCCCTCGACCTAACAATTTCTCTGCACCTACGGAATCGAGAATCGTTCTTGAATCCACCTGAGAGGATACCCCGAACGCGATTCTAGACGGAATGTTCGCCTTGATTAAACCTGTAATAACATCCACGGAAGGCCTTTGTGTAGCAATAATCAAATGAATACCAGCGGCCCTTGCCATCTGAGCTAAGCGGCAAATAGCATCCTCTACATCGTTTGCGGCAACCATCATTAAGTCTGCCAGCTCGTCCACAATTACAACAATGAAAGGTAACACGTTATGAGCTGTTTCTGGCTTGGATCGCATCAGATTGTTGTAGCCTTCGATATTCCTTGTGCTTGATTTAGAGAACAGCTCGTATCGCTTCTCCATTTCTACAACAACCTTCTTTAATGCTAAGGATGCGCGTCTAGGATCGGTAACAACAGGTGCTAACAAATGGGGTATTCCATTATAGACATTAAGCTCGACCATCTTCGGGTCAATCATTAGGAATTTCACTTCATCAGGCTTTGCTTTATATAAAACACTGGTAATGATGCCGTTGATACATACCGATTTACCCGAGCCCGTTGCACCTGCCACGAGCAAGTGAGGCATTTTGGCTAAATTAGCTACAATCGGCTGACCAGAAATATCCCTTCCAAGGGTAATAGACAGCTTGGATTCTGCTTCATGGAACGCCGAGCTTTCCATCACTTCACGCATCGTGACCACAGACACTTCCAAATTGGGCACTTCAATACCAATCGCCGATTTTCCAGGAATAGGTGCTTCCATTCTTATATCCTTCGCAGCCAAAGCCAAAGCGATATCATCCGTTAAACCAACAATACGACTGACCTTAACCCCTACATCCGGTTGAATTTCATACCTAGTGACCGACGGGCCTCTGACCACTTCCAACACCTTAGCTCTGACACCAAAACTTTCAAGTGATGATTCAAGCTTACGAGCAGTGGCTTTATAGTCTAATTGTCCGCCATTTTTCCCGCCGCCCGCTGGTCTGTTCAGCAAGTTAAAGGGGGGCAGCTGATAAGGTATCTCTTGCACCACAGGCTTCTCTTCTGACATAAAAGCAATCGGCTCCGCTTCCGACTCTTGCCCTTCTTCCGAAGGCGCTTGCTCCTGAACTGGTTTAGATTCATCCATTAAAGGAAGTTCTGTCTGAACTAAATGCTCATGATTCACTGTATCTTGGAAATCCCTAATTAACGGAATAGGTGAGCTTTCTAAACCCGCCGCTTCTTGTGGGTAAGATTCCTCCTCCGTCTGCACAGATTGTACATCAAAGGCTTTGTACACAACTTCTTCATCCGTCTCTTCTGCACCACTCGCTAGATCATCGGATTCAACCTGCTTGTCTTCTTTTTGGAAAAACTGAAAAAATGCAGGTTTTTTACGGTTAGATTGTTCAGGCTTATAGTTCTCTTCGTGAATGTCTTCTTCAATAGGAAGATCAAAATCATCTTGATCCGACTTCTTAAGCTTCAGCTTGGGCTTTCCAGTTGTTTGACGATTCATCATCAAACCAATGAATTCCTGAAGACGATACTTCATTTGGGACCCCGATCCACTGAATAAAGATTTGACCTTCAGTCCCATATCCACGTAGGACATACCTGTAATACATAAGAAAGCAATCGCAAACAGCAGAATCTCGATGATGCGAGCCCCCAAATTATCAAACAACACATATAAAAAAGCATACACTAGAGCACCGATGATCCCGCCGCCCAGTCCGAGCTTATACTGGTCCGCAGTCATTTCACCGCCTAACATACTGTTAATATTCTCAAAGGGCTGCTGAACCACCATGCCAAAGGTCGTTTTATGCGCTTCTGACTGCTGCAGCAACTGAAACATCGACACATGAGAATCAATTAATAAAGCTAACAGAAGCAACACTAATCCTGTCTTCCGCATTGACCACGACGCAGGCCATTTGCGTTTTATCATGGCATATAAACCTATGTAGATAAATATCAAAGGCAGGACCATATAGAAATGGCCAAGTATAAAGAAGAACAAATATGTAAACGCACGCCCTACGCTGCCTACACCAGGAATTTCTCCTCTGCCGGCCAAGGACATGATAGACATGGTAATAATTAGAATACCGTAAATTTCAAATTTCAAATTCGCTTTCAGGGACTTGCTTTTTCCTTTTTTGCGAGCCATTGATCGTCCACCCCCGAAAGTATTATAACATATTCCCCCTTCGCTTGAATCCACAAAAAAACGGTTCATTACTGAACCGTAGGTAGAAAGTTTATGATCTGCCCGGGAGTGTGGTTAGGATTCAAATAATCTTGAACATTGGAGCTGTAAATACGAACAATCTTCGCTTGTTGTGCGTTTAGCGGTTCCACTTCCATCGTAATGCCATTCATCTCAATGTGCTGGGTAACGCTTTTCATATCATCTAGACCCGCTAACACTTGATCTTCAGGCACAATCGAATATAAAGTCACTGCACAGGCCCTCCTTGCATCATCATTCTATGTTCATCAATCCGACGATTGAGTTCTCTGATCGCATGACCTATGCCTCCGACTTCATCAATTAATCCGAATTTCACCGCATCTGTACCAATGACGTTCGTACCTATATCCCGCGTCAGCTCCCCCGTTTTAAACATTAATTCCTTAAATTGCTCTTCAGGAATACGCGAGTGGCTCGTCACAAATCGAATGACCCGTTCCTGCATTTTATCTAAGTATTCAAAGGTTTGGGGCACACCAATGACTAAGCCGTTTAAGCGAATGGGATGAATGGTCATCGTTGCCGTTTCTGCGATAAAAGAATAGTTGGAAGCAACCGCGATGGGGACACCAATGCTGTGACCTCCGCCCAAAACTATCGTTACGGTTGGTTTGGACATCGTACTAATCATCTCTGCAATCGCCAGACCAGCCTCAACATCACCGCCCACCGTATTTAATACGACTAGCACCCCTTCAATCTTAGGATTTTGTTCAGCAGCAACTAATTGTGGAATGATATGCTCATATTTGGTTGTCTTATTCTGTGGGGGCAGAACCATATGACCTTCCACTTGACCAATAATGGAGATACAGAAAATGTTAGATTCTAAAGTCGGAGACGTTGTTTGTCCTAACTGTTGAATATGATCCAGCACGGTCCCTTTTTTCTTATCGTCCGTTGGTTCAGGTTGTTGCGCTTTATTGTAAATTGAAAAGTCCATTCTGATTCCTCCAGGCTGATTTAATGGTATGGCCTTGTCCATAGTAGGATGAACTTAACAATCCGGTTATATACATGAACGCCTTGAGGTTTATTAAAACACAAAAACCTGCTGAGCGGTACATACGTACCGTTTCAGCAGGTTAAACAGCTGCATAATAATATTTATTCTTAAGTGACTAATTAAGTGACATTCTTATCTCACACTTCCATTATGATTGGTAAAATCATTGGTCTGCGTCTGGTTTGTTCATATAGATATCGTCCTAATGCTTCTTTTACTTGTGTTTTTAATGATGCCCATTCGTTTACATTTTCACTCATTAAACGCTGTAATGTATTGGTTACAATTTTGTTCGCTTCATCTAATAGCCCTTCAGATTCTCTAACGTAGACAAAACCTCGGGATATGATATCAGGACCTGACATAATTGTACCATCTTGCTTACTTAAGGTTACAACTACAACTAATATCCCATCCTGGGATAACAGCTTGCGGTCACGCAGTACGATATTCCCTACATCACCAACACCAAGTCCGTCAATTAAAATATTGCCTGACGAAACCTTCCCGGCTTTTCTAGCTTCCCCGTTATGAATTTCTACAATATCACCAATGTCAATGATGAAGATATCTTCCTTCGCTATGCCGACGGATTCAGCTAACAATCCGTGCTTTCTAAGCATCCGGTACTCACCATGAATAGGGATAAAGTATTTAGGTCTCATCAGATTCAGCATCAACTTTAATTCTTCCTGGCTTCCATGTCCTGAAACATGGACACCGGATTGAGAACCTGGTCCATAGATAACGTTAGCTCCTAAACGGAACAACTCGTCTACTGTACGACCGACGAATTTCTCATTACCTGGAATAGGTGTTGCGGCAATGATGACCGTATCACCCGGCAGGATGTCAAGCTTCTTATGATTGGAACGAGCCATTCTCGTTAAGGCTGACATCGGTTCTCCCTGGCTTCCAGTCGACAATATGACAACGCGGTTAGCCGGAAGTTTGTTCACTTCCTCTGGCTCAATCAGCATGCCGTCTGGAATGTCTAGATACCCTAGTTCAGAGGCTATGCTGACGACATTGACCATGCTTCTACCGATGACACAAAGTTTTCTTCCAGTGATTTCCGCTGCTTCAACGACTTGTTGAACGCGGTGGATATTGGAAGCAAACGTTGCAATCACCACTCGTTGCTCTGATTTACGGAAGACCTCTACTAACTCAGCACCCACGCTGCGTTCTGAACCTGTCATGCCTGGACGTTCAGCATTGGTACTATCCGAAAGAAGCGCAAGCACGCCTCTCTTTCCTATTTCAGCCATGCGATGCAGATCGGCAAAATCCCCGTTCACCGGCGTATGATCAAATTTAAAATCCCCTGTGTGTACAATAAGACCCTCAGGTGTATCCAAACAAACGCCTACAGAATCCGGGATACTGTGATTCGTTTTAAAGAAAGTTGCTGTTAATTCGCCCAGCTTTATTTCTGAATCAGCATTGAATAAAATACGTTTAGTTTCACCTAACAATCCGGCTTCTTTCAACTTGGCTTCAACTAATCCAAGGGTCAGCTTCGTTCCGTAAACCGGTACATTAAGATGCTTCAAAACGTATGGTAAACCGCCGATATGATCTTCATGTCCATGCGTGAGAAGAATCCCTCTCACTTTTTCTTTATTTTCCACTAAGTAAGAAATGTCCGGGATGACAATATCAATACCTAACATATCCTCTTCTGGAAATTTAAGTCCTGAATCAATAACAACAATGTCATTTGCACATTGTACTACATACATGTTCTTTCCAATTTCACCCACGCCGCCAAGGGCAAAAATGGATACCTTTTCATTTAACTTTGACAAATTAAACGTACCCTCCTTCAATAATTTGCGACGATAACTTATATTATCAAACCCAGATACCGAACCAGTCACTTAGCCATAATTATACATGATCAAAAACATAAAACACAAGTAAAGATGAAATGTATACTCTTATTGTTACCTAAAAAACTAAGGAAATGCACTAATTATTAGTTAACGCTAAGCCAATCAAATCATTATGTACATATGTCAGCCAAAGAAATGGGATAAGCCAATTCAAAGTTATCGACAAATAACCTGTCATCAGCTTATCCCTTAATGTGGTAATATCGAATAGCATCTATGCGAATAGTTGTCGAATGAATTCCTTCTCAGATTCTGTCGGCTCAACTAATGGCAGTCTAACACCACCAACCGGGAAATCTTTATATGCTAAAGCATACTTTACAGCAACTGGGTTAGGACATATAAACATCCCATTGAATATTGGATTCAATTTCCCGTGCAGCGCAGCAGCTTCTGTTACGTTCCCTTGCACATATAAATTGATCATTTCCTTGATCTCTTTACCGATCACATGACTGCAGACACTTACAACACCATAACCGCCTACAGCTAATAACGGCAATATCAAGTTGTCGTCCCCGCTGTAAACAAGAAAGTCATCAGGGGTGTTCGCCACAATCTCTGTCACTAAATTCAAATCACCATGTGCTTCCTTGGTTGCAACAATGTTAGGAATTTGAGACAGCCGAATCATAGTTTCCGCTTGAATGGTTACACCTGTACGCTTAGGGATATTATACAGCATCACTGGAAGGTTTGTAGCATCTGCAATGGCTTTGAAATGCTGATACAACCCTTCTTGCGAAGGTCGGTTGTAGTAAGGCGCCACTAACAATACACCATCCACACCCAGCTTCTCAGCTTGTTGGGTTAAATGGATTGAGTGTGCCGTATCATAACTGCCCGTACCAGCAATAATTTTACAGCGCCCTGCAGCAAATTGAACTGAGCGCTCAAATACTTGCAGTTTCTCTTCTTCAGTAAGGGTCGGGGACTCACCTGTAGTCCCGCAAACGACTAAAGTGTCAGATTGCTGTTCATTAATCAAATTATCTATTAAGCTCTCCATCTGATTCCAATCAATTTGACCTTGATCATCAAATGGGGTAACCATTGCGGTGATGACTCTTCCAAAATCCACGACAATTCCTCCAATATTTCAGTTTTACTTATGCAAATCAAATGAACTGTGAAGGGATCTTAACGCCCTTGGCATATCTTTATCATGAACTAGAACCCATATCGTTGTGTTCGAATCAGCTGTTTGCAGAATAGGAATGTCTTCTGAAATCAACGATTCTACAATCTTCGCCATGATTCCAGGAACCCCGTTCATTCCGCCGCCGATGACTGAAACTTTGGAACAATTCGGCAAGCAATCTGGACGGTAACCAAGGTCCTCTAAGATAGCGATGGCTTTTCCAAGCTCTTCATGAAAAACAGTATACACTACTCCCGAAGGATTTACATTAATAAAATCGACACTGATTTGATTTTGTGCCATCGCTTTAAATACCTTCAGCTGTAAATCATACTGGCCTTCACGTGCCTTAATTTGAATTTGCGAAATTCCGTTAACATGGGCAATCCCAGTCACATTGCGATCGAGGACAAATCCTTGATCCTTCAGCTGATCTGCCCCAGTGACTAAAGTGCCTAAATCATTAGAGAAGGTAGAGCGTATTCTGACAGGTATATTAGCATGCATGGCCACTTCCACAGCTCTAGGGTGAATAACCTTAGCGCCATGATTCGCCATATTACAAATTTCGGTATAAGTGACTTGTTCTAATGGTTTAGCTTCATCTACAATTTTCGGGTCAGCCGTTAATACCCCTGAAACATCAGTGAAAATATCAACTCGACTTGCCTGAAGAGCAGCACCAAGTGCTGTTGCGGAAGTGTCGCTTCCCCCCCGGCCAAGTGTTGTTATTTCTCCGTTGGAGGACTGGCCTTGAAAGCCTGTAACAATGACAACTTTGCCTTGGTCTAAATAGTGTTTGATTCGTCTTGGTTCGATAGATAAGATCTTCGCTTGATTATAATCTTCATTGGTTGAAATGCCGGCTTGACCTCCAGTTAGAACAACCGAGGATAGGCCTTCTGCTTCTAGTAAGCTGCACAATGTGGCTGCAGATATGAGCTCACCACAGGACAGAAGAAGGTCCTTCTCACGTTTAGGCAGCGCATTCCCATTTTGGCGTACCCAATTTAAAAGGGTATCCGTAGCATACGGATCCCCTAATCTGCCCATTGCTGATACCACAACAACCACTTCATCAAATTCTGATACAGCTGATTGAATATGTTTGACCGCATTGGACCTTGCTTCCGGTGTAGCTAATGAGGTGCCGCCAAATTTCTGTACTATGATACTCATCGATTCCACCCCTGACGTCATGACTTACTTATTGGGTTTAGTCTGCCAGGCGGCATAAGGTTCATCTCACAGCTGCATTCATTATTGCTGTTCTATAGCGATATATTCTGCGATTTGTACGGCGTTCCATGCCGCACCCTTTAAGAGGTTATCGGATACAATCCACATATTTAGTGCTTTTGGATTGTTTATATCCTTACGCAAACGCCCTACGAAAGTATCCGTTTTACCTGTTGCTTCTGTTGCTAAAGGATATAGCTGCTGTTCAGGATCATCCTGAACGACAATTCCAGGAGCACTGGATAACAGCTCCTTCACTTCATTTATATCAAATTCTTCTTTTAATTCGACATATACAGATTCGGAGTGACCATAAATGACTGGAATACGTACACATGTCGTAGTGACATCGATGCTGTCGTCTCCCATAATTTTCTTCGTTTCGCGAATCATTTTCATTTCTTCTAATGTAAAGCCATTGTCTTGGAACTTATCAATTTGCGGAATGGCATTAAAGGCAATCTGATGCTTTTTAGGCAAAGATCCCACTGGTAAAATATCTGGGTTAGCAGCATTGCCATTCAGCACTTCTTTAGATTGACGAAGCGTTTCTTCAATAGCTTTGGCACCCGCTCCAGAAACAGCTTGATAAGTCGATGTAATAATTTTTGAAATGCCATAACGGTCATATAATGGTTTTAAAGCAACTACCATTTGAATGGTCGAACAGTTAGGATTAGCAATAATACCTTGATGCTCGCTGACCTTGTCGATATTAACCTCCGGTACGACAAGCGGCGTGTTCGGGTCCATTCTGTATGCATTCGTATTATCGATACATACCGCGCCTGCTTTAACCGCATGTGGTGCTAACGCCTTACTTACATCACCGCCAGCACTGAACAATGCGATATCAATGCCTTGGAAGCTTTCAGGTTTTGCCTCCTCAAGTACGTATTCCTGTCCTTTAAATGTAATCTTCTTACCTGCTGATCTAGCAGAAGATAACAATTTTAATTCGTTGATTGGGAAGTTACGTTCCTCTAATAGCTTTAAAATTTGTTCCCCTACGGCACCTGTTGCTCCAACGACTGCAACATTAAACAATTTTTGATTCGACATCGTTTGCTTCTCCCCTTCAATCTATTATTTAGTCAATTAAAAATCAACTCATATATCTGAATTTTTCTATGATCATTGGCTGGATTTGTTTCCCCTGCAATGCGGCCTCGCAAGCTTCCATCCCCAGGTCCATCCGGGCAACAAGTGAATTGGGCTTCTTGTCGGGCGCGTCTTGTCCGTATGGAACAAAATAAATATTTTTCGTATTCTGAAGCTTTGCGATATTCATTGCATTTAAGCCTAATCCATCATTAGTAGAAATAGCAAGCACAACGGGTCTTTGATTACGCATCATCGCTTTAGCCGCCATCAAAACTGGACCATCTGTCATCGCATTAGCTAATTTACTCGTTGAATTGCCCGTTAATGGTGCAATTAACAGCACATCCAGCAATTTGGATGGACCGAGCGGTTCGGCGTCTACGATTGTAGAAATGATATCATTCCCTGTGATATCTTTCAACTGTTTTTGCCATTGTTCTGAGGTGCCAAAGCGCGTATCCGTGTTCATTAATGTATAAGAAGCAATCGGATAAACCGTTGCTCCCGCATCCACGAAACGTTTGATCTGAGGCATAACCTCTTCAAATGTACAGTGAGACCCAGTTAAAGCATAACCGACATTAATCCCTTTCCAATCCATCACAAATTCCTCCCTTTACCGGACGTCTCGATGAGCAGCTGACTTAGCGTTCTGGCCAGAATTTGACCTGCTGTCTTAGGTGCTACAATACCGGGTAATCCTGGAGCGAGCATGGCCTTAATGCCCCGTTTCTCAGCATAACGAAAATCCGTTCCGCCAGGCTTGGAAGCAAGGTCAATAATGAGCGCTCTGTGGGGGATATTTGCAATAATTTGTGCTGTGACTATCATAGTGGGAATTGTATTAAAAAGCAAGTCAATATCGCTTACATGCTCTGATAAGTCTTTTGTATAAAAAGGTTCAAACCCCATCTCATAGGCTCTTGCCAGCTGTTCTTCCCGCCGAATGCCAACCTTGACCATTGAACCCAGTCCCTTTAAGGTTCTTGCCATTGTGATCCCCGTTCGCCCGAATCCCAGTACAATACTCTTTGAACCATGAATCGTAAAATCTGTATTCTGAATCGCCATCATGATGGCACCTTCCGCTGTAGGAATAGAGTTGAAAATCGCTACATCGTCACGGCTCAACAATTCTATCAATTCAACTTGATGCTTATCACACATTGATCGAAGGTACGGTTTGGCCATCCCAGTAAAAATTACAGCTGTTTTGGGGAGTAAGCTTACATAATGATCGGTTAACGTTAAGTCTTCTGAAGAAAATACGGATGATACATTGCCCTCATCATCTGTGCCTACAACAGGCAATATTAATGCATCGAGCTGTTTAAACAAGGCTTCATCTAAATCTGCCTTCGTAACGCCGGGATATTGATTCTGTAAATGATCAAACCCTATCAATGTGACTGATGCATCTAAATCAGACAGACGCGCAATCACTTCAAGCTGGCGGGCGTCGCCACCCATGAAAGCAACCTGAATCCCAGTTAACATGACGTCTCACTCCTTTCTGCCGTCTACGCTAACTCATATTATGCATGAGCCCAGTTAGACGTTACACATGGAGTGATCGGCACAACAAAAAACCACCCTTCCACATGTGCGAAAAAGGATGGTTATGGACTTGCGCTGCAATCGTAATTATTTGCGACCGGTATGACCGAATCCGCCTGTTCCTCTTACCGTCTCTGTTAATTCTTGAACCTGTTCAAACTCGATCTTGGGAACGTGTTGAAAGACCATCTGGGCAATCCGCTCATTCCTTTGAATGGTGAACGGTTCTTGACCATGATTAATGAGCAGTACTTTTATTTCACCGCGGTAATCCGCATCAATTGTGCCTGGTGTATTTAAAGTGGTAATGCCGTGCTTATAGGCTAAACCGCTTCGCGGCCTAATTTGCGCTTCCAACTGTGCCGGCATACTGATTGCAATCCCGGTTGGAATCAATTGACGTTCGCCCGGCGCGATCGTAATCGGTTCAGTAACGGCAGCATATAAATCATATCCACTTGCCAATTCAGACATTTTCTGTGGCAGCTGAACATCTTCATGACCTGGTAATTGTTTAATTTGTACGTGGTATTGCAAGTTGATCTCTCCTTAACTCCTGAATCATTTTATTCGGATTGCCAACCATCCCCAGTGCAAACGGTTCGCTAAATACATGCTTAATAACTTCCTTCATATGATCCAGCTTCACCGCATCAATTCGCTCTATGATTTGATCTAAAGAATAATGTACACCTAACATGAGCTCATTCTTGCCCAGTCGATTCATTCGACTGCTGGTGCTTTCCAGGCTTAGTATCACACTGCCTTTTAATTGTTCCTTCCCGCGGTTCAACTCTTCTTCAGTTATACCCTGTTGAGAAACGTCGGCCAATAGCTCCATCATCAGCTTCATCACTTCATCCGTCTGCTTAGGGGCCGTACCTGCATAAATCGTAAATAAGCCGCTGTCCATATGGGCCGAATGATAAGAGTATACTGAATAGGCTAAGCCGCGTTTTTCCCTAATTTCCTGAAATAAACGAGAACTCATCCCGCCTCCGATGATGTTATTCAATATAACCATGGCGTACAGATGCTGGTCACTAAGTGAACAGCCGGGAAAAGATAGACAAATATGATTCTGCTCTGTTTTCTTCTCATGCAGCATCAAACCGCCCGCGAAGGCAGGATAATCCGCAGTTGCTTCAACCCCATGATTACCATATCCGCCAAAATGCTGTTCTAATAAATTGATGACGGAATCATCAATATTACCCGCCAAGCTGATGACCGTATTCTCAATATGATAATGCTCATTCATGTACGCTTTAAGATCATGAGGACCTAGCGCTTGAAGGTTCGATTCTTTGCCAAGAATAGGGTAAGCCAACGCATGGTTACCATAGGCAGCCTTTGCCACTAAATCGTGTACTAGGTCGTCAGGCGTATCGTCATACATGGCGATTTCTTCGAATATCACGTTCTTCTCACGATCGAATTCCGCTTGGTCGAACACCGAGTTAAAGAACATATCTGAAAGCACTTCAACCGCGATCGGCAAGTGCTGGTCTAATACCTTAGCATAATAACACGTGTATTCCTTGGAGGTAAATGCATTCACATTGCCGCCAATACCATCAAAAATGACCGCTATATCCTGCGCAGAATACTTATCCGTCCCTTTAAACAGCATGTGTTCTATAAAATGAGATATTCCATTTTGATGTGCCTTTTCAAATCTGGAGCCTGTCTTGACCCAAATTCCAAACGTCACTGAGCGGCTCGTTGGAATTTCCTCCAATACCACCCTTAATCCGTTATTTAACTGAACCTTTAACAAACGAACAGCCTCCCACTTAAATATCACCTTCATATTGAATCTAGCTTACATTTTAACACAACACATCGGAATCCACTAATCCAACTTCATTTATTGAATCAATTTCATCATTAGCAATACAACACATTGTATCAGGATATATAGATAACTTCAGGTCAGATGGTGTATCAAAAATCAAACGGGGTCTCAATCGCATTTATTCGTTTGGAAGAAAGCGTATCACTAACGGTGCCGATGGCATATCCTTGATTCGTTATTTCTCGTATTAGGGTGGCCAGTGCTTGACTGGAACTGGATGTTGGATGCATCAAAATCAATGAACCTGGTTCTAAACGTGTTGAGATCTTTTTAACAATCCATTCAGGCTCTGGGTCCTTCCAATCAACTGTGTCTAATGTCCATAGAATGGTTCTCAGATTCATCTCATGCGCTAGTTTTACTGTTGTTTGGTTGTAATCCCCAGACGGCGGCGCGAATAATGTATTCTCAACATTCAATTTTTCTGCTAAAAGCTGCTCTGTTTTCTGTATTTCGGTGCGTTGAATAGCCTCAGCATACTTACTCATATCTTTGTGGGAATAGGCATGATTGGATATTTCATGACCTTTTTGTTTTATGGCTAATGCCAAGTCCACATTTTTGTTCAACCAGGAACCGTCTAAGAAAAATGTAGCTTTCACATTTTCTTCATCCAGCGTTTTGAGCATCTTCTCTAAATATTCATTCCCCCACGCAACGTTAATCATCAGTGAAACCATTTTCTTATTGGGATTCCCTTTGTAAATAGGATTCGGCGGAAGGTCATCTAGTTGGATCTCAGGTTCGATTTCACGAAATAACAATTCGGGATTGTTAAATTGCTTACGAGATAATGCAAGTTTATAAGTACGATCGATATCCACTTCCAAACCGTTATATCCGGGTATTGCTTTCCAGACGGGATCAATCTTAGCATTAACTGGCGCTTCATAACGGGCTTTGGCCAACGCTTGAATGCGAGTCAACAGTTGCTCCTTCTTATCAGCTGAATGAGTACGGCTGAACATGTTCTGAAAAACCGTATCTGATGTGCTCCAAAATGCATGCTGCTCATTGGCCGCGCGAATAATTTTTGTCTCATCGATGTAATTTGCAATAGGTGTTACCTGAGGCAGAACCCAAATCAAAGCGATTATCAAACTGGCTACAAACCCTATTTTCTTTCGCAGCATACCTCTCCTACTCCTTTGTCCATATATGTCCCATATGTATGAGGCGTATGGTGGAAATATGCTTTGCACAACATCTGAATCTTGTTTTGAATTTCCAAACGAATCAATTTCATAAATGACAAGCCTTGATGTGACTGACTTTTTTGACCATAGAA
>CAYUSG010000098.1:0-14973 GCA_964447355.1 uncultured Paenibacillaceae bacterium | reverse complement strand
CTCAGAACAGTTCGTGATTGGTCGAAACGTTTCAACATGGATCAGATGATGGGCTGAGAGCTGTCCGATCATGACACCGCAAGCTTCCAGGGGCAATTGAGTTTTGCAATGCTTGATGATTTGATTTTTTACGGAGACTGGAAGTCTGGCTTGCATCAATGGACGCCCTTTCTAACGGGATGATAAACACGAATGCACATCATTGATTAGCTTCTATAATAGGTTCTCTTATATAATAACAGAATGTGTTATCATTGGGACAGGGGCGTTCTTTCAGCTGACCTTCTTATCAGGCTTGATAAGGAAGAAGACCAGTAACAACGTCACTAAGGCTAATGAAGACACCGTAATAAAGACAATACGATCAGATTTGGCCATCAGCCAACCGAATATAGGCGGTCCAAAAGCCACACCGATAAAGCGCAGGCTGCTGTATAATGAAGTGATCATACCGCGCTCTTCACGGCTGACAGAGCCTGTAATCATCGTATTCAAACAGGGAAGCAGCAAGCCTGTGCCTATACTGCTCAAGGTTAGCAGTCCGATAAAGATGTAGATATTGTTATCGTATAAGAATATCGTAAGAGCGAGCGCAATAGTCATTAGAGATAAACCGATATTCATAAGCCAACGCATCAGAATGCCGTTCTTCTTGATGGTTGCTCCAGTAATATAGGATGTTAGAACAAGTCCCAGTAGAGGTATGGCCAGCACTAAACCTTTCATGACACCGTCAATTTCGTACGGTTTTTTTTCCAAAATATCGGACAAATAGAATAAGACGCCGAATAAAATGAAGAGCGCTAAAGAGCCGGCGAAAAATGAGGTTATGAGCCATCGCCCTTTTTGTTTGAAGTTGGTTGAGATTTGGTGTAAGTAAGTTTTTAGTTTCGGAGGTTCTTTGTCTTTTTTCGGTTCTTTAATAAGAAAGATAACAGCTAATAAGGATAAAGCACAGAATACAGGAAATGCAAAGAAGGGTGCATACCAGATGATTAATGCCACCAGAGAGCCGATAATCGGGCTTAATACTTTTCCTGTTCCGTTGGATGCTTCTGTCAAGCCTAAGGCTTTGGATTCGGTCCCGCCTTTATATAAATCACCGACTAAAGCCATAGCGATAGGGGCTGTACCTGCAGCGCCCAAGCCTTGAATCGCTCTAGATATAATTAAAATGGTGTAAGATTCCCAGACCGCTGCGAACCCAGCTAGGACGCCGGCACTTCCATAGACGATAAGTGAAGGGATAATGATAGCTTTTCTAGAGAAACGGTCAGATAAATAACCCAGAATAGGTATAAATATACCGGCAGTGATAGAGAATAAAGTGATAACCAAGCTGCTTTGGAACTGGCTGATTCCCAATTCCCTTTTCATTTCGGGCAGTATGGGGATGAGCATGGAGTTGCCTAACACTAAGACAAGCGGAATGGATGCAATCGCCATAAATTCCCAAAGCTTTCCCTTAGCGGCATTTTTCTGTTGCTCTGATGAATGATCTGAGTGTTTCGTTTGGGCCGCAGGGACTTCGCTTTCAAAGGTAATTTCTAATTTGCGGGATTTTGTTTTCTGCATCTATAGTCGTCTCCTCTTTGGATGTGTGCTTTGATACACTATAATGTGTCCGACGAGGCTCCCTATTATAATGGATAGAAAAGGAAGGTAGGATTGATCGTGAAGCGAAATATGATTGTGCTGATAGCTGTTGCTTTGCTGGTTGGGTTTGCGGTGTATAATAATGCCAGTTCCATAAAGGTAACCTATGAGGAAGCACCTCAATTGCATTTTTTAGCTCCATCCTTTCAACTGTCTGGCTTAGAGGAAGGAACATTCTACTCGTTTAATAGCAGAGCATTAGAGAAACCGGTCATTATTAATTTCTGGGCTTCTTGGTGTGAGCCTTGTCATTTGGAAGCCCCAGATTTGGTTAAGTTAAACGATAAATATGGTGATCAAGTGAACATTGTTGCAGTGAATGCAACAGATTTGGATAATGTGGAAGGTGCTCGAGAGTTTGTAGAGCAGTATGGATTTGAATTTGCGGTTCCGATGGACATGAAGGGTGAGGTGTCGAAGCTGTATCAAATTCAAGCGTTTCCAACGACCTATTTTATTGATACTCAAGGGGCTATTCGAGACATCGTATTAGGTTCGATGACCTTGGAACAAATGGAAGGGAAAGTGAAACACATCATAGATTGACATAACAAACGCTGGGCATCCGTTAGAAGCCCAGCGTCTGTTATGCGTATTGGTGACGTTCTAGAGGTTAATTAAACCTAATCGTTCGGAAGTTGTATCTTTAACGACTTCTATTCTTGTTTTGCCCAACAAGGCATAGCGGATACTGTCCACGAGGGCTTGCCAGCTGGCCTCCAGAATATTGCCGGATACTCCGACGGTGCTCCAAGATTTATTAACATCAGAAGATTCAATCAGTACTCGAACTTTGGCTGCGGTTGCATCCTTATCATCGATGACGCGCACTTTATAATCAGCTAGATGCATGTTGTGAATATCCGGATAATATTGGCTTAACGCTTTACGTAAAGCATTATCCAGCGCGTTAACAGGACCATTGCCCTCCGCGGCAGTATAGACCGTCTCGCCCTGTACTTTTATCTTTACGATGGCTTCGGATACGACTTCATTGTCTTTTGTTTTTTCGACGAGCAGTTTGAATGACTCGAAGGTGAATATTTCCTCGACTTCGCCATAAGCTTGGCGGAGCAGCAGTTCGAGAGAGGCGTCGGCGCCATCGAATTGATAGCCTTGATGCTCAAGGTCTTTGATGTCTTGGATAATCTGTTTCGTTTTCTGACTTTCAGCATTCAAGTTCAAGCCCAACTCCTCAGCCTTGAAGAGGATATTGCTTTGACCTGCCATCTCAGAGACAAGGACACGCTGTTTATTGCCCACTAGTTCCGGCTGAATATGTTCGTATGTTCTGGAATCCTTAAGGATGGCAGATACGTGAATACCGCCTTTATGTGCGAATGAAGACATCCCTACATACGGCTGATTTACAGGCATATTGACATTAGCGATTTCACTAATGTAACGGGCGGTTGCAGTTAAGCTCTTTAATTGGCTTTCACCGATGCATTGATAGTTCATTTTTAATTGTAAATTAGGAATAATAGAACATAAGTTAGCGTTGCCGCAGCGTTCTCCGTAGCCATTGATTGTACCCTGAACTTGAAGGGCGCCAGCTTGGACCGCGCTTAATGTGTTCGCAACAGCCAGTTCACAATCGTTATGGGTATGAATACCAATATTCGCTTTCAATTCACCTGTGACGGTGGACACAATAGAAGCTACTTACTGCGGCAAGGAGCCGCCGTTCGTATCACAAAGCACGATCCAATCAGCACCGGCTTCTTCGGCTTTTTTCAGCACGCTGAGGGCATATTCTGGATTATTCTTGTATCCGTCAAAGAAATGCTCAGCATCAAAGATCGCCTCAAGGCCTTTACTCTTCACATATTGTATCGAATCATAAATCATCGCGAGGTTTTCTTCCAATGTGGTTTGTAATGCGGTGTGCACATGGAAATCCCAAGACTTTCCTACAAGCGTAAATGCTTGAGCGCCGGATTCAATGATACGGTTTAGATTCTCGTCATCTTCAGCTCGCATATTTTTACGTCTAGTGCTGCCGAATGCCGTGATTTTTGCGCGTAAGTTCAGTTCTTGAACCCGCTTGAAAAACTCAATGTCTTTATTATTACTGCCTGGAATACCGCCTTCTATATAATGAACCCCTAGCTCGTCCAATTTTTGAGCAATTTTTAATTTGTCTTCAACAGATAAACTGATGCCTTCGCTTTGAGTTCCATCGCGCAAAGTGGTATCAAAGATGAAAACTGATTGTGACATGAGCCGTCCCCCTATTTATTTGAATCAAATTCATAATGCGTTATATATCATGATAATGTACTGTATGGCTAATTATGAAATGGATTCGTTTATCAATACATTATTATATCACGGTTTCAGGCGATTGTAGAGTAAAAATGGTCATGGCTTGACCGACTTTGTGGCGAACATGTATGCTTATTAATCATTAAGGATTATTTAAGGGCATATGCTCTGTATGTTGACATGATCAGGAGATATGTTATGACAACAAATCAATCCACTGTAAATGCGTATCCGAAGAAAGGACGCGTTATTCTGCACATCGATATGAACGCCTTCTATTGCTCAGTTCACCAGGCTGTTGAACCTGAACTTTATGCGGGCAAGCCGTGTGCTGTGTCCGGCAGTGTTGAACTGCGCAAAGGGATCATTGTAACGTGTTCCTATGAAGCGCGAAAATTCGGGGTGAAAACAGGTATGCAGGTCAGAGAAGCGATGAAGCTTTGTCCTGATTTGATCTGTATTCGACCTGATTTTGGGCTGTACAGGCAATATTCGAAACGAATTATGGAGATTTCGTCCAGTTACTCGCCGTTAGTCGAAGCGATGTCGATTGATGAATGTTATATTGATATTACGGGTTCTAAGCAATTTGGAACGCCCATTGAGATTGCTGAGCACCTTCAGCTGCGAATCCAAGAAGAGTTATTTTTGCCGTGCTCGATCGGTATCGCGCCTAACAAGCTGTTAGCCAAAATGGCATCTGATATGAAGAAGCCGCGCGGCATGACTATTTTACGTCTGAGAGACGTTCCTAGAATATTGTGGGACAAACCGTGTACTGAACTATTCGGAGTAGGTAGAAAAACCGGGGAGAAGTTGAAGAAGTTAGGGATTTATACGATTGGGCAATTAGCTCAAACGGACGTTTATAGATTAACTCAGCATTTTGGGGTGTATGGGAATTATCTGAAGCAGGCCGCCAATGGATTAGACGATTCCCCTGTGAATCCAGAACGTGAGCGTAATAAATCGATTGGACATACGACAACGCTGCCAGAGAATGTTACCTCGCTTCAAGAAGTGTATAGAGTGTTTCTTAATATATCTGATCAGGTCGCAAGGCGAATGAGAAGACAGAAGCTGGTAGCTTCAACGATTCAAATTACGATTCGCAACCCAGAAATGAAGACGATCCAGAGATCCATAACGTTAACTGCGCCGACTGAGCATTCGGATGTGATTTATCAGGAGGCATGCAAGTTATTCAGTCACCATTGGCCGGCTGGCAGCCCTGTACGACTGCTTGGAATTACATTGCAGAATTTACAGACGAAGTCTGAGGCGGCTGTACAGCTTGATTTATTCGATTACGAGCTCCAGCCGAAGAAAGAGAAGCTAAACGAGACGCTTGATCAATTAAGGGATAAATTCGGCGAAAGCTCCATTCTAACCGCGGGCATGCTGGGCAATGATCCGTCTAGCCTAATCCGCAATCATAAAGAGCGGGGAACCTCCCTGCAAATGGATCATTTGTGGAAGGATCCCGAGCAAGATCTTGATTGAAGAGCGATGAAAAGCAGCAGGGATAAAAATTGTTAGTTTAGCTAACATTAATATCTGTAAATCATTTGAACTTTGGATTGATTTGTATTATAGTAGTGTATTGAGGGCAAAAAACAGAGGATTCCATATAGAGGAGGAATTATACATGGCAAAGTATACATGGGTAGAAAAAGAAACATGCATTGCTTGTGGTGCTTGTGGAGCTACAGCACCTGACATTTACGATTACGACGATGAAGGTTTAGCAGAAGTAATCTACGAAGATGATGGTAACAAAGGTGTAACAGAAATCCCTGAGGATCTTTTCGATGATCTTCAAGATGCTTCTGATGGTTGTCCTACTGATTCCATCAAAATTGCTGACGAACCTTTTAATAAAGAAGGTTAAGACACACATAACGAACGATAAAGAACCGGTTCCTGAAAGGGAGTCGGTTTTTTTGTGCTTTCATTCTTCAGTCTAGCTAACTTAATTAATTGGTGAAAAATGTCGTAATTTCATGATATAATTCTAGGAAGTCAAGCCTTAGCTTGTGGAGGATGAGTGAATGAGGAATAAAATGTTGCGGGCTGCAATCATTGGGAATGTGCTGTTCCTGTTTGTAAGCTACCTGATGTGGAATTTTGATATGCTTCGTGTGCTGGACCGGGCGTTATACGACTATAATATGAAAGAAGACATGACGAATGAACCGCATGAGGATATTGTCGTAGTCCAAATTGATCAAGATTCTTTAGACTTAATCGGCACTTATCCTTGGAGCCGCGATATTTATGTTCCTTTCTTAGAGCAAGTTGCAAGCGCAAAAGTGGTTGCCTTTGATATTATGTTTCCTACTCAAAGTGAAGATCCTGAGATCGATGCCTACTTTGCTGAAGCTTTGGCGTTGCATGACAATGTCATAATACCTTCCGTGGGTGAGACTGAAACGTTCTTTCGCAGTCATCAAACGATTGGCAAGGATGAATTGATTCCAGCTGTTGCACTCTATAAATCCATTCCCGAAATTGCGAATGCCTCTACGAATGCTCATATTAATAGAACAGAGGATGAAGATAGTGTCATCCGGAGAACTTGGCTGCAATTAGATACCCCTGAGGGCGTGCTTGATTCGTTAGCCTTTAAGGCGGCGAAGCTGTATGGGGCGGATGTTGATCATTATTTGGACTATCCTCGGTCCGAAATACATATAAAGTATGATTTGTCTTCTAAGGATTTTACGAATGTGCCGTTTCACATGGTACTAAGCGGTGAAGTGCCGCCTGACTTTTTCGATGGAACGATTGTGCTGTTAGGTATGGCTGCGGCAGGTGATGATCGCGGGCCGACACCTATTGAGACGATGTATTTAGTCTACGCACATGCTAATATCATCAATCAGCTCTTAACAGGCGAAGAAATAAATGTCACCAGTGATCGTTTTGCTTTTTGGATAATGCTGGTCTTAATAGCGGTCACGCTGGCAGTAACTTGGAGAATGAAGTCTGTTTGGAGCGTCGCGATTGTTTTTGGTTTATCCATCGGACTGTTATATCTTCAATACGGTTTGTTCAGAGAACAAGGATTGTTTATCAATACAGTGTACCCCATCGCGGGTATGTTAAACGGCTTTCTTATCAATATAGCGATCAAAACTTACTTTGAGACAAAACAGAAAAATTTTATTACAAAGCAGTTTGGACGCTACATATCACCTGATTTAGTAAAAGAGATTGCCAGGAGCGACCAAGAGCTTCAGCTCGGGGGTATAAATAAAGAACTTTCCATTCTCTTCTTAGATATTCGTGGGTTCACGACGTTGTCAGAGCGCCTGAAACCAGAGGAAGTGGTAGATTTCCTCAATATGATGTTTAATTTAATTACTGAAAAAGCATTAATTAACCATGGTACAATAGATAAGTTTATTGGTGATGCAGCGATGATTATTTTTAACGCACCGCTAGATGTTGTGCATCATGAATATTACGCCGTCAAGACTGCATACGACATTCAGCAAGGCATGCGATCGGTAAGGCAAGACATTATTGATAAGTACGGAGTTACGATCAGCGTAGGCATTGGGGTTAATACAGGAGAGGTCGTTGTGGGAAATATTGGTTCTTACTTGCGCGTAGATTATACGGCGATCGGAGACAATGTCAACGTTGCGGCAAGAATAGAGTCTAATACGGTGGCTAATCAGATTCTAGTATCTGAAACAACCTATGAGAAAACGCAAGATTACTTCGGTTACAACTTCGTTGGAGAGAAGATGATGAAAGGCAAGACGGTAGGTATTAAGCTGTATGAAGTTTTAGAGCATAGACAAAGTCCAAAGTAACAACTTCCAAATAAGGAGATTAGATAAGGTCAAGCTGCTAGATTATGAACCACATCAAGGAAAACAAGACAACTACAATCTCGAGAGGAGTGTATAAGGTGAAAGGCAGATCTATGAAATGTTTACAACGCATAACAGCTATTGTTCTGATCTACACATTAATCGCAGGACTGTTTACAGGAGCTTTAATCAATGAGGTAGAAGCAGCTAAGACGTCACGGGCCGCCAAAATCGAAAGTCTAGAGGGTACAGTCACAGTTAAGAAGGCAGGGGGCTCAAAGCAATTTAAAGCCTTCAAATCAATGAGCTTGAATGAAGGTGATCATATTACGGTTGGTGACGATTCAAGTGTCATTCTCAGCATCGTTGACCGTGAAGATGAAGTAACGATTGGGGAGAATTCCAAACTGTATATCTCGGAATTATCCTCATCTGAATCGGGAACTTCCACAGGCGTTAAGATGTGGTCGGGTTCCATCTGGGTGAAAGCTAAGACGCTAGCATCCGAGGAAGATACGTTTGAAGTAGAAACACCTACTGCAGTTATGGGTGTGCGTGGTACGCAGTTTGCGATTACCGTGCAACCTCACCTCGGTGACACAAGTGTTTTTGTCGCTTCAGGGGTAGTTCAAGCTAATGCATTACAGCCTTCAGGACCATCAAATTCTACCAGCGGTCCTTCCAATGATACTAGACAACCCATCCAGATCTATCCTTCAATGCAAGGGAATATCTTATCGGGTTCGGGTGAGTCTTCCAACGAGGCGCCAACATCCACAGTTTCGATTATCGATCCTGCAAGCTTTGCCAGTAATGCAGGTCCTGCTGTTATTGAGGCATTAATCCGTAATAAAGCAGAAGCGGATAAAGAGAATAAAGAATTCATGGACAATATGAAGAAAGACCTCGATAATGGTTTGGATCCGATTCCAGTAGATCAGCTTGGCCTTCAAACAGATGACGACTTATCCCGTCTTCAGAATAATTTAAACAACTTAGTTCCCGTATTAGTGAATGAGGCCATTCAACGAAATGTTGTAAACCAAGATGAGATCGATGACTTGATTAATCAGACAAACGCTTCATTAGAAAGCCCAATCCGTCTCGATCAAGCGCCTGAGCTGGAATTAACAGATGAACAACGAGCGGCATTAGAAAAAACGAAACGAATCCAAGAACAACGTCAGAGAGAGGCTGAGAGAGCTAAACAGCAACTAGAAGAAAAACGTCAGAATCATTCAAGTCTATTAGATCAAATCCAACAATCCATTCAGCGTATACAAGAACAAAATCAACAGGCGCTTGAACAAGCACGTAAGCGAGCCCAGGATTTGTTACTTTCAAATTTAACACCAGAACAACAGGAACAGTTTCAAGAGCGTTTGAGAGAGAGAGAAAATGAAAGAACGCAGCCACGACCTTCCGATAATAGTCCAGGACAATCGGAGGATTCCAAAGCTCCTAAACCGGGAGTTGCTTTAGTAGCAAACAGCTCACAAAACCTAAATACGTTAACCAACGGCAGCGTTGTTCCAATAAACGTTATGTTGAAGAACTTCAGATCAGCGGGTCAGAAAGGGATGTATGCGATCCAGCTCCATATCGTTCATAACAACAGTGTGAAGATTGTGAAAGATCAGTTGGTTACGAATGAAACATCGTCTTCACCTATATTTAATACAAGCTATAGTGCAGAAAGCTATAAATTCGAATCCAACGAGGGTATGACAGAAATGGTTTATTCTATTACTAACTTTGATCATCCCGAAATAGACAATGAAGCACCAGCTGTTGTAGGCTCTACACCTAGAACGTTGCTTCGTATTCCGTTTGAAGTCACGCATACGGGTGCAGATGAAGTGACGGGCAACATTCAAATTTATGCTTTAAAGATCTTTGATCGAGACGGTAACGTTATTTATGAAGTGAAAAATGGCGAAGCGCAATCCAATCAGCAGATCAATTATCGTGTCCAGCCTAGCAGTCTATAAGCATTCAACAGCTTATAAATTAATAGAACAAAGGAGTAAGCTATGAAACGATTAAACGTTAAAATATTCGCTCTGTGTACAGCTGTTAGCTTATCTTTTACTTCGATGGCTTATGCCGCAAACGAACCTTTGCAATCGGTTGGCGGGCAATCATCCCAAATGCTTAGCAAGGTAAGTACGATGGCTGGAAGCGGGATGTATGATGAAGCAGATGGATCATTAGATGCTGCTGCATTTAGGAATCCAAAAGGGATCGCCATTCAAGGAAATGGCACCATAGCCGTTTCAGACAGCCAGAATCATCTCATTCGAACGATTGATGGCTCAGGGGTGTCAGTTAAGGCCGGAATCATTCTGGAGAAGGATGAGACAGGAATACCTGCTGGTGCGTATGTGGATGGCACGGCATTACAATCCGTGTTCTCGAATCCTCAGGGTCTGGATTTTGACGCCCAAGGTAATCTCTACGTAGCGGACACAGACAATCATGCGATTCGGAAGGTGTCAACTGCGGGTGTCGTTAGCACGGTTGCCGGCAACGGTGTATTGGGCTTAATCGATGGATCTGGTGAAGAAGCAAGATTCTATTCACCCAGCGATGTAGCGGTGGCAGCTGATGGAACGCTGTATGTTGCCGATACACTCAATCATGTCATTAGAAAAATCGGAACAGATGGGCAAGTATCCACATTAAATGATCCGTCTGATCGGGCCGTTCAAGTGGTTGAAGGGATAGCTGAATTAGCAGGTGACTTTAAGGATGGGGGGCTTAAGGAAGCTAAATTTAACGAGCCGAGCTCCATTGTTATTGACCCAAAAGGAAACCTCATTGTAAGTGACTCAGGCAATCATCGGATCCGTTACATTGATCTGCAGGCGAATACGGTGATGACCATCGCTGGCGGTAAGGGTGCGGTTGAATATGAACCTGATGCATTATATGCCTATGGCGATTATGTGAATGGTCCCGCAGCAGATGCCAAGTTTGATTTTCCAAAAGGATTGGCGTTGACCGATGAGGGCGGACTAGTGATTGCGGACAGCTTTAACCATGCGATTCGATACTTGATCGATGGCCAAGTGTATACGCTCGCGGGAGGCTTGCAGGCTGAGAAAGGTTTTGTTGATAGCATTGATGTTGAAGCTAGATTATTTATGCCTTATGATGTGGCAGCTAGCGGCGAGCATGTATATGTGGCTGATGCATACAACAATGTCATTCGCCACATTGAATTGTTCCAAATGCCTTCCGGCCTTAGCTCTGATGTTATACATGTGATGCTTGAAGATCGTCTGGTTGCGTTTGATGCTGAACCCGAAATCCATCACAATCGAACGATGGTACCTGTACGAGCAGTGACGGAATCTTTAGGTTATGCAGTTCAATATGGGGAGAATGGAACGGTAACCTTAACCAAGTCAGATACATCTTTTGAGATGAGCGTAGGGCAATCTGCCGTCACCATTACGAGCGGCAGCGAAGTTTCTACCCAAACGATAGACGCAGCCCCTTATGTAAAACAAGGCCGTACGTATGTACCGCTTCGCTTCTTCTCTGAGGCAATTGGCATGGATGTACAATGGCATGGACCAAGTAAGACCGCAATTATTAGAAGCTTAGATCGTGAAGCATCTTAATTGAACTATTAAATGAAAGGGCAGCTCCGTGTCAGTGATGACATGGGGCTGTCTTTTTGCATTTGTGCAGGACTAAACAATACCATCCAAACATCCGACATATTAAGTAATATGTTGGAAACTGCGCTAGGGAGGTCATTGGCTTGAAAGAGTCGCATCAGCAAGGGAAGGATGAACGGAAGATTGAGGAACAAGTAGATACGTTTTTTCAATACAATCCAATGTCAAATCCCGAATATCTTAAAGCTTACGTGCAGAAAAACCCCAATAACAAAATGGCATGGTATTTGCTTGGGAAATATTACGAGCAGCAGCATAAACCGGGTAAAGCTAGATATTGCTTTGAACAATCTGGGGCCATCTATGAGGCATTTGAGGCCCACGAAATCGGAAGTGTAGACATGGCGTCAGCAGAAAGCGATGAGGCTCCATTTCGTGAGACTAAACATAAGGACCGGAGGCGAATCATTGCAGCATTAATCTTGATCCTAGCTGCTGGGTTACTGTTCCCATCTTCAGAACGGTTTGAGCAAGCTATACCGCTTCGGGGCGGGCAGCTAGAGGTTGCGGATACACCGCCGAAACAGGAGGGCTCTATGAAGGAGTTGCCGCCGATGTCCCCCCCGCGCGGCATGGATACTGTTATCTATATACATGATGATATGGATTCATCTGAATTGGGAGACTTTCTATTCAAGCATACAACAGGGATGAATAGCGAATTTGGTACAGCGGCTTTGATTTGGTCTGCTTGGAAACCGGATGCGCAAGGGTGGATTATGGGTGCTGGTTCACATTGACCGATTTTCACCGTTCGCAAGGATTGGGAAGAAGGCAGCACAACGATACAGTACCACGATGCCGAGCAATGTTACTGCATTCCATCCGAGGCCCCGAGTCTTACTGATGTTATGAATGTATGGAGTACTCGATTAGAACAACAATTGGTTGTATCGTCAGCCCTTTATCATTATCGAAGGGCAAACGGTGAGTTGCCTGATCGGAGTGACCAGCTTCATGGAGATTATCCGAACAATTGGATGCCTGGCTTAGATGATCCGATGGAACACACGTTTCAGCGCAGTCTGTCAGCTGCAAAAGCAGAGGAGACTTCAAATCCTGATAGTAAGCATGCAGAAACAGATTTCGAAACTCGCTTGGAAGACAGGTTAGCGGGGCTTAAGCCGCCGCAGATGATCCCAACCGAAGCTTTAGGGGAAAGTTTGGTTTATGATGATTTTAATGAACCGCTGGAGATTATTGTGGATAAGCAGAATTATCGTTTGGCTTTAGTAAGCGGCAACTTAATCCTGCGAAATTATCCAGTTGGTTTGGGAGGCGAGCGAACGCCAACAGGTGAATTCGTCATTACTGAGAAGGTGAAGAACCCGAATGGCAGAAGTGATGGGGATTTTGGCAGCAGGGGCATGACGTTATCCGATACGTTATATGCCATACATGGAACCAATGAGCCGGAAAGCATCGGTTTAGATCAATCACTGGGCTGCGTCAGGATGGAAGCTGCTGATGTAGAGGAATTATTCGATATGGTGACCTTAGGGACGAAAGTAACAATTCGGGATTCAGGCCTTCCTGAGGAGATTATTAGACCAGAGGAAAGGTTCTCCCTTCCTGCCAAGGCTAAGGAAACGAATAACAGCAAGGTTTACAAATGGCTTACATGAGGGGTGTAAAGAGTAGATTTCTTAGCAGGATATGTCCTTATAAGGAAAAAAGATCGCTGACGGTAGGATTTAAACCGTATCAAGCGATCTTTCTTCATTTAAATATCGAGTGCAAGAAGCACTGTAATGATTACAATAACAGCAATAACGATGGAGCCAATCCATATAAGTGCCTTCTTATTCACTTCTTCCGTTTGTCGCTTCTGCAGGTAGGATGTTTTCTTGATTTTTTTCGCCATGTACAATACCAACCTTTCTGTATCGGAAATCGAAGTAAAGGGTTTCACCGAATATTTTAACATATTCTAACCATTATAGGTTAAAATGTTTTGCCGGTCGTGTTAAACTGTCAAATAGAAGTTTAAATTGACATCAAACGTAAATCGGACAGGAGTGTTGGACTTGCTCTATAAGAACATAGCAAAACCATTGTTTTTTAAATTAGACCCCGAGACCGCTCATGAGATCGTTATACATAGCATGAGCACAGCGGGAAAAATACCAGGAATGAATCAAATCACGCAATCGATCCTTGGAGTGAAATCCTTTCCGCAATTAGCTGTTAAAGTAGCCGGATTAAACTTTGCCAATCCTGTAGGGTTAGGGGCTGGACTGGATAAAAATGCGATTGCGGTGAAATTCTTCTCTTCTATTGGATTCGGATTTGTTGAGGTGGGGACGGTGACCCCCAAGCCGCAGCCGGGCAATGACAAACCTAGATCGTTCAGGCTGCCTTCTGATGAAGCCCTTATTAATCGTATGGGGTTTAATAATTTTGGGGCTGATGCGATGGTGAAGCAGCTCAAGCAGGTCGGTCATAGAGCGATACCGGTCTGTGTTAATATCGGTAAGAATAAGTTAACGCCTAACGAACGAGCTGAAGAGGATTATCAAACGTGTATCCAGAAATTATATGCTTATGGCGACTTTTTCACGGTGAATATCAGTTCTCCTAACACACCCGATTTAAGAAAGCTGCAGCATGGGGACGAGCTGTCCCGATTGCTTGAAACGGTAGTGAAAGAGATGGATGTACAAGCCGAGAAAACAGGGACGAAGAAGCCTGTATTCGTTAAAATCGCTCCTGATTTGTCCTCGGATGAATTAAAATATACAATTGAATTATTGCGGTCTTATCCCATTGATGGGGTCATTGCGACGAATACGACATTATCGCGTAAAGGTTTAACGCACTCCAATGCTGACCAAATGGGCGGCTTGAGCGGGAAGCCGTTAGCTCGTATGTCAACGGAAATGATTCGTCAGATTTACCGCTTAACTGAAGGCAAGTTCCCTATTATTGGCGTTGGGGGTATTTTTACAGCGCAAGATGCATATGAAAAAATACGGGCTGGGGCCAGCCTGGTTGAGATATATACCAGCTTAATCTATGAGGGGCCTGGGGTTGTGAACAGGATTAACAGAGGATTGCTGGAGCTTATAGAGCGAGATGGCTTTTCACATATTTCTGAAGCGGTTGGGCTCGATACTTGAAGCTAGGTCCGCCGTAGAATGGAGGACATCAGATGGACAATAGAGACTGGGGGAGATTCTTGCTTCCTTATGAACAAGCAGTAGAAGAACTCAAAATAAAATTTAAAACCCTTCGGTCGGAATTGAAGAAACGGGAAGAATTCTCACCTATTGAATTTGTTACTGGCCGAATTAAAAGGATATCCAGCATACTGGAGAAAGCAAAACGGCTAGATGTTCCAATGGATCAAATTGAGCAGGGGATCGAGGATATTGCGGGTTTACGCATTATGTGTCAATTCGTAGAAGATATTTCACGAGTAGCTGAACTCATTCGGGAACGTAAAGATATGAGCGTCATTTATGAGAAAGATTACGTGAATAACAAGAAGGAAAGCGGTTATCGCAGTTATCACATGATTATAGAGTATCCCGTAC
>CAYUSG010000097.1:7723-15082 GCA_964447355.1 uncultured Paenibacillaceae bacterium | reverse complement strand
ACTGTTTCCACCTAAAAAGGACCTAGCGGTGATTTTTCCGCTAGGTTTTTCTTAGTGGAACATGAAGGTCGGTTGCAGCTTAAGCCACAAGTTTCCGTTTCGTAGAAAAGGGCATTCCATAAAATCAACTTATCGGAACGTAGCTCATCTACTCCAGTTCATGCTCTGTAGGGTATTCATCTTCCTCATCATCATGAGTAAAATGAGCAGGCGGGTCCAATCTTGGCAAGCCCTCATGGAGTTCACGGTTTTCGTAGCTGAATCGGTTCTGAGGTCGTTGATCATCACGCCAAGGGCTGCTTTTTCCAAGTGTTTCGGTCAGCAGGTTGGACCCATAAGGCCCTTCGGGAAATTCCTCCGCTGTAAGATCATTTCGCATCGACTCCACAGTGCTTAGGTCTGTATATTCGCGCTTATCTTCCTTCAGAAAACCTTTCATTCTAGAAACCTCCCCACCTTTTTATGTCCCTAGAATCTTAGCATATGTGAATGTTTATCCAGTTATGCCTTGAAAAAGATGGTGGGTGAGCGTGTTGTAACCGCTCTGCATTAATCAATATCCGAGAAGTTAATAACGCCAACAATCTGAATGAGAAATGCATTTAATTCAGTTGCTTCTTCTTCGGTTAGCTTAAATACATATTCCAGATAGCCTTCTTCTTCCAGATCATCTGGACCGATTACGGCCGTAATACCGGACTGCAAATCAGTGACCAGCTTCTTGCCATAGAAGCGATTCGTTGTTGTAATAGCAAGGTCAAAGCGTTTTAAGCTCTCTGTGATGAAACAAACGAAGCGGGTTGTGGTCTGCTCCGTGCTATCGGATAAAAAGTCAAAATCATGCTCAGACATGGATGATTCCTCCTGATCGGTTATGATTCCGATTATACCTGACTTGCAGAAATGTCGCAAAAATGAGATGGCTGAGCTAGCAAAAGTGAAATGATAATCCTCAATGATAATCCTCATATGGACAAATTTGGAACAATCGATTATAATGAAAAAACCGAGAAGGAAGCACCTCTCTTTGTTTAAAGAGGGGTGCTTTTTTTCATGCGCTGATAGACCTTTATGCTGAGGTTTGTCAGTGAAACAAAGGAGGAGATAGTGTGAATTTAGTATTTATGAACAGCTTAGCGAAGAAAGCGGGGGAACTTGAGGAAGTACATGCACAAATTCGGGTTGTCGAGGAGCATGGGGTCTGGAACGTTGTGTGGGATGAGAGTACGAGCCAAGGGGAAGTCCACTCAGAATGCTGGTACAACGGGAACAGTGCCGATCAAATGATGCAATCGTTTAAGCAGCGCATGACAGAGAAATTAAGCGACGGGTTCATTCCAGTATTGGAAGGACTGGAGCAAGCGTTTCATTATGATGAAACCAAGGGGCTTAGAACTTCAATGCTGCAATTTTACAGCGAACAACACGTGAACGAAGCCGCCTATGAGAAGCTAAGGCAGTGGAGAAGCACCGTGGCATCGAGAGAGGGAATTGCCCCGTTTATTATAGGTTCGAATCGTGTTCTGCAAATGATCGCAACCTTTCTGCCAAACACCCATGAAGAGCTTGAAAGTATACCCGGCATGGGGCCTAAGAAGGTGGAGCTCTACGGAGATGATATGCTGAAACTGCTTAAGGGGTACAAACGAAACAGAGCATTTCCATTGGACTGGGTAGAAGAAGAGGTCGATCCTATGGAGCTCAGACAGTGGATTTTCCGCTTAAAGGATCAGAAGCTGAAGAAGGAGCTGAGTACAAAGCAGCTTAAACAACAGCTGCTTGAGGGCGCGTTAGAGGGTCAGAGCGTTGAATCTATGCAGCAGGATACAGGTATTGGACGAAGGGAAGTCATTCAATGGCTTGAGCTTCTGGATCGAGAAGGATATAACGTGCATGCTACTGTGAGCCGTGAGCTCGAGGGTGTAGATGAGAAGGAGCAAGCGAAGGCCTGGGCAGCGTTTATGAAGCAAGGAGACCGCCATCTTAAGCCAGTGCTTGAACAAGTCTACAAAGTAGATAAACTCAAGGATAAGGAGCTTAATGCCGCATACGAATGGCTGCGTCTGCTCAGAATTAAATTTAAGCATGAGCAAGGAGCGATGAGCTCATCGCAAACTGGATAAGGTTACTAAGATACTAAACAATCCCCAAAGATCTTCGTGATCTGAGGGGATTGTTGAATAGCAATACAGCACATTTTATAACCAATCTTTTTTGCGAAATAAGACAAACATGGAAATACCTACACAGATCATCACGCCTAGGATGATGAAATAACCAAAGCGCATGCTAAGCTCAGGCATAAAGTCGAAGTTCATCCCATAAATGCCAGTAATAACGGTTAGGGGCATGAAGATGGTGGTCATGGCTGTGAACACGCGCATAATTTCATTGGCCCTGCTGGCAATGCTGGACTGATAAGCTTCTCGCAGGTTTCCAACAAGGTCTCTGAACGTTTCGAACGTTTCTGAAATTTTAACTGTATTCTCATAGATGTCACTGAAATATTTTTGCAGCTGTTCGTTAATGAGCTTAAGCTCTTTCTTATTAAGTGTAGCGATCAGCTCGCGCTGAGGTCCCAGGACCTTCTTGAGCCAGAGAATTTCACTTCGTAAGCCAATGATTTCACTCAGGTGGGATTTCTTCGTCTGCATGAGAATCGCTTCTTCAAGTATTTCGATCTTCGACTCAATTCGGTCTGCAACGATAAAATAGTTATCTACCACCAAATCGATCAGGTGATATAAAAAGCGGTCTGGAGTAGTAACCTGCTCTTCCCACAACACTGGTTTTACCGCTCGGATTTCATTAATTTTCTGTCTGGTAACCGTAATAATGAAATGCTTACCTAAGAATATATTTAATGCCCTAAGGAAAATTTCTTCGTTATCGTATCGTATGCTGTTGATGACAATGAAATAATGATGGTCATACACTTCAAGCTTAGGTCGTTGTTCTTCTTCATTTAAGCAATCCTCTACTGCCAGTTCATGAAGGTGGAAGAGGGGCTGCAGACTTTCCAAATCTTCAATAGAAGCGTCTATCCAATAGAAACCTTGCTCCGGCGGTTGTGCGGAGACTGCAAGGTCCTCAATGTGTGTAAAAATACCGTTGTACACGTGACGTACTTTCAACTTCATCACTCCTTTATTGCTTTCGTGTGGTGTGGAACGAAAACAAAGGAATCACAGGTACGTCCGAGTAAGTTACAGCTTAATGGCAAGCGGTCTGCTGGACGTAAGGCCTGATATTCCATCTGTTTGTGTCATATTTGATTGGAACCCTCTCGGTCGATCCCCGTCCATTAACATTGCCACCTCTTCCATACATTTGAATTCATTTCATAATGAAGGATGTTGCTTCACAGTACATTATGAAATGGAACTTTGTCATAAAAATACTTGTTAAGTATAACGCTATAAGGCCCTGTGTTCAAGCCTTTTCATAGGCATTTTCACAGCAACTTCGGACCTTCACATTATATGAAAAAAACGAACAAATGCAGCTTGTTCGAAAGCACATATTCTTGACACTAAACCCGCGATCGTATAAAGTTAAACTAATGTTTCAATTCTAAAATTGTAAACTCTTATCAAGAGCAGGTGGAGGGACTAGCCCTATGAAACCCGGCAACCGACAACTCTTTTCGAAGAGATGCACGGTGCTAATTCTTGCGGGAACGATCGATGTTCCTGATAGATGAGAGAGGTGCCTTTAAGTTTGCGTTGAAGACCTTTCTCATGGCGGAGGGGTCTTTTTATTTTAACCATGTAAGTTAAATTTAACGAGTGACTCTCTTGCCAGTATGACAAGTCATTGTTTGTGAAGAAGGAGTGGGTAACGATGCCGATCAAAGTACCAGATAACTTGCCCGCAAAAGAAATACTAGCGGGGGAGAACATTTTTGTTATGGATGAATCAGTAGCTTATCATCAGGATATACGACCATTGAAGATTGTTATTTTAAATTTAATGCCAGAGAAACAAACGACCGAAACGCAAATTTTGCGATTAATCGGCAATACACCGCTGCAGGTTGATCTTGTTCTGCTGCATCCAGAAACGCATCAATCTAAGAATACATCGCTTGAGCACTTGGAGCAGTTCTACAAGACGTTCTCTGAAATTAAAGAGCAGCGCTTTGACGGCATGATCATTACAGGTGCGCCGATCGAGCATCTCGAATTTGAAGAGGTGAACTATTGGAGAGAGCTGCAAGAGATAATGGATTGGACAAAGGATAACGTGACGTCCACCTTCCATATTTGTTGGGGAGCGCAAGCGGGATTGTATCACCATTTTGGCGTGCGTAAGTACGCATTAGACGAGAAGATCTTTGGTGTATTTCCGCATAAGGTGAATAAAGATAATGTGAAATTGCTGCGCGGGTTTGATGAGCTATTCTTTGTACCGCAATCAAGACATACTGATATCGTTAGGGAAGATGTGGAAAAAGCTGAAGGACTAGACGTGTTATCTGAATCTGAAGAATCGGGTGTTTATATTCTAGCTTCAACCGATGGAAGACAGATTTTTGTGACGGGGCATTCCGAATATGATCCACATACATTGAAGGTTGAATATGACCGAGATATTAAGAGAGGTCTGAACATAGCCCTGCCGAAATATTATTTCCCTAATAATGATCCAACGCAGCAACCAAGAAGCAACTGGAGGGCGCATGCTAACTTGCTTTTTTCTAACTGGTTAAATTATTATGTCTACCAGGAAACGCCTTTTGATCTTTCGTCAAATAAGAGAACTGCCTCGACGTATTAACACCTAGAAGTGAGAACTTTGAGTTAAAGAAGTTCTCACTTTTCACCTTTCATTTCCGAGTATTACGATGAGCTTAATGGACAAACCATGAACAATAAGTTAAATGGTGCCCGGGTACGGGCTGATAAGGGAGGATATGGTTACAATGAAAATTGAAAGTCGCTTAGCCCAAATAGGTTCACAGCATGAACCCCGAACAGGGGCTGTAAATTTTCCGATTTACCAATCGACGGCCTTTAGGCATCCAAGGGTCGGCCAAAGCACAGGTTTCGATTATGCTCGAACGAAAAGTCCGACACGCTCGGTGCTTGAAGATGCGATTGCCCAATTAGAATGCGGGGATGCAGGCTTCGCATGCAGTTCTGGTATGGCTGCATTGCAGACGGTATTCGGCTTATTCAGCCAGGGCGATCATCTGCTCGTATCGCTTGACTTGTACGGCGGCACCTACCGTTTATTAGAAAAAATCATGAGTCGCTTTGGTGTGACAGCCTCCTATGTCGATACAAATCAAATTGATGAAATGGAGAAGCTGGTCACTAGCTCTACCAAGGCAATCCTCATAGAGACACCGACGAACCCGCTCATGATGATCACTGATCTTAAGAAGGTTTGTGATTGGGCGCGCAGCAAGCAGCTGCTGACCATTGTAGATAATACATTGCTGACCCCATTCTTCCAAAGACCTATCGAATTAGGTGCGGATATTGTTGTCCATAGCGCTTCCAAATATTTGGGCGGGCACAATGATGTATTAGCAGGTTTAATTGTAACCAAGGGTAAACAATTATCCGAAGACGTATTCTTTCTCCATAATTCCATCGGTGCGGTACTTGGTCCGCAGGACAGCTATTTGTTAATGCGGGGGATGAAGACGTTAGCGCTTCGTATGGAGCGTCATGAATACAACGCTACGCGTATTGCTCAATTTCTTCAGGAGCATCCGATGGTTGAGCAAGTCTATTATCCCGCTTTGCCGGATCACCCCGGGCATGAGATTCAGAATACGCAGTCCTCAGGCAATACAGGGATTTTCTCTTTCCGCATGAAGGATGCCAGAACGATCGAGCCCATTCTTAGACACATTAAGCTGATTGCCTTTGCAGAAAGTTTAGGCGGAGTAGAGTCTTTGATGACGTACCCGGCGGTTCAAACGCATGCTGATATTCCTGAAGAAATTCGCTTGAAGATCGGCGTTGACGACCGATTGCTTCGCTACTCCGTAGGGGTCGAACATGTTGAAGACTTGATTGCTGATCTAGCCCAAGCATTTGAACAAGCCCAAGCTGAATTGGAGGGAAATTAATATGAGTAATGATGCTAATAAGAACAAATTCGCGACGCGATTATTACATTTCAAGGGCGCGGTTGATTCCACTTATGGTGCTTCAAGCACACCTTTATTCCAAGCTTCCACCTTTCATCAGCCTTCATTAGAATCACCAGAATATGATTACACCCGATCAGGAAATCCTACCCGACAAGTATTGGAGGATTATATTGCTGAACTGGAAGGCGGTGTTAGAGGTTTTGCATTTGCATCGGGAATGGCAGCCATATCAACGGCTCTGATGATGCTCTCCAGCGGTGATCATATCATTGTGACGGAAGATGTATATGGCGGTACCTATCGCTTGTTGACTAGTATTTTGGATCGGATGCAGATTGAAACAACCTTTGTTGATATGACGAATTTTGATCAAGTTAAGGCGGCGCTTAAAGCCAACACCAAGGCTGTTTACATGGAAACGCCATCCAATCCGACGCTTAAAATTACGAATATTACTCAAATTACACAGTGGGCGAAGGAGCATAAGTTACTTACGATGCTGGATAATACCTTCATGACCCCGTATCACCAACGTCCTATTGAGTTAGGGGTAGATGTGGTATTGCACAGTGCCACAAAGTTCTTAGGCGGGCATAGTGATGTGCTGGCTGGATTAGCCGTCGTTGCGAATCACAGCTTAGGGCATCATATCAAAATGCTGCAGAACGGTTTGGGTAATGTCCTTGGCATTCAAGACAGCTGGCTGCTGATACGAGGGATGAAGACTCTGCAGGCTAGAATGGCTCACTCCGAGAGCAGTGCGATGAAATTGGCAAACTGGCTGTCCAAGCATCCTAAGATTGAGAAAGTGTACTATCCGGGGCTTGAAGGACATCCAGGTAAAGCAATACACGAGCAGCAGTCTTTAGGATACGGCGCGGTGGTATCGTTTGATGTGGGTTCCGGAGAGAAAGCCAAGGCGGTCATGCAGAAGGTGCAAATTCCACTCGTCGCGGTCAGTTTAGGAGCAGTTGAAAGTATATTATCCTATCCTGCCATGATGTCACATGCTGCAATGCCTAAAGAAGTGCGGTTAGAACGAGGCATAACGGATGGGCTAATGCGATATTCGGTGGGCTTAGAGGATATAGACGATATTATTAAAGACCTAGAACAAGCACTGCAATAATCAGCTGATCGTCCTCAATGTTACTGCAAAATCGCATTCAGTGACAAAAATAACTTACTATTATCGTATGAAACGAAAGTTGTATTAGTATTATATGGGAAAATATGCGTAATATTGTTTT
>CAYUSG010000097.1:0-7713 GCA_964447355.1 uncultured Paenibacillaceae bacterium | reverse complement strand
TGATAACCATCTGATAGTCCTAAAATTTATTACGGAATCGGGTTCGATGACAAGAAGATGCTATATTGTTGTATGTATTGGAATTTTTGTTAGTATTTTATGGGAAAATATGCATAATATCGCATCGGATCGGGTTGGATTATGTAGAATGTTGCTTCAATATTGCATCATTTAGTTCTTTCTTTCCTATTGTTCGGTAGAAAATTGTGGTAAAATATAAACAATTATGACTAAAGACCTTAAAGACAGGTCTTAGTAAAGTTGTGTTCTGACTACAATTTGGAGGCACTTAATGAGCAATAAATATACCTTAGATAAGTGGAAGCAGCGCTTAAAACTGCTCTATCATCTGCCTTTTTCCAACCGATCACTTAAATTTTTTCCCCCTGAATTTACGTTCAGGGATCCGATGGTCTCACTGCTTCATAAATCAAGGCAAGAAAGCTCGCATTGCGGTCTTATCTTCCTCGCTTTGGACCATTGCATCAAACTGATTCCAGGTGAAAGCCTAGATCAGCTCATTCGATTAAGAGCTTGTATTAAAGATATATTAAGGCAGATCGTCCAAGCAGACTTTACGGATGAAGAGGTTATTGGCATAACTCGTTATCAAGAAGACGAAATTTGCCTGTATGTACGATTAGAGGATGATGAGACGTTCGATGATTTATATCACAAGGGTCTGCAACTTCGAAATCGTCTAGAACAACGTATCCGTGCCAGCAGGATGCTGAGTTCGGATCAACATGTAAGATTTTTGCTAGGATGTTATGTGATAGATCCGGCTATCGCCAATACGAAGTATGCTGCCGAAGTCACTTACCAATATGCCAGATTAATAGCAACCAAGCAGTTGCCGTATAATTTTGGCAACACTAAACTAGATTTGGACGCACTGCTTAAAAGTGAGAATATCTCTGTACTTGCCCAGCCTATTATGAATCTAAGTAACGGAGATATCTTCGGATGGGAAATACTTACGCGCGGACCTCAAGGGACACCGTATCATTTGCCCATGGATTTATTCGAAATTGCCCATCAAGCGGATGTGTTAACGGCACTAGAATGTGTTGTGTTTAAGAAAGCACTCAGTGAAATTTCGAAACGCCAAATTAAGGAACAGGTTTTTATTAACATTACGTCTGTTTCGTTATGTCATCCGTATTTACTGAATGAGCTGTTATCTGTTATGGCAGAATTCCCAGAAATTCATCCCAAGCAGATTGTTCTCGAAATTACGGAACGACACCAGATTAGAGACTATGAGTTTATGGCTCAGGTCATCCGAAGCTTTCGTGATGAGGGTTTCAGGTTTGCGGTGGATGATGCAGGTTCAGGCTATTCCAGTCTTCAATCCATTTCTGAACTCATTCCAGATATCATCAAAATAGACAAGTCAGTTATTCAGAACATTGATCAAGCAGAAGTGAAGCAATCCATGCTTAAAGCGTTATTATATTTTGCTGAACATATGAACTGCCAGGTCGTTGCTGAAGGCGTTGAACGCGAGGAAGAAGCTGACATTTTGTATAAGCATAAAGTGCATATGGGACAAGGTTATTATTTTGCTAAGCCCGCACCGTTAGTATTCGACTATGAGCGGGGTTGGTACGATCGCATGAAAGAGAAAATTTTACTTCGCAGACAGACAAGCAGTGCTTAGAGCCTGCTTGTCTGTCTGTCTTTGTGAACAATTTTTCATGTGACGCTGTATAGCATTTGTGATACCATTAAATCATGTGGGCTTATGTAAATTGGAGGTGCCTTAAGCCATGGGTCAAATTGACAGTATTTTAGATCGAGTTATTAAAGGTGAACGCCTAAATCTAGAAGATGGGCTGGCTTTATACGAATCAAATGAAATTGAGAAAATGGGCCAGGCTGCCAATCAAGTGATGTTAAAGTGGCATCCTGAGCCTATTACAACATTTGTAATAGGACGGAATATTAACTATACGAATGTATGCGATGTATATTGTAAATTTTGCGCCTTTTACCGTCGTCCCGGATCAGATGAGGGCTATGTACTGTCGGACGAGGCTATTTTTAAGAAAATTCAAGAGACCATTGATGTAGGCGGGACGGAAATTTTGATGCAAGGGGGCACAAATCCCAACTTGCCTTTTCACTACTATACAGACTTGCTAAAAGGCATTAAGCAGCGCTTTACAATCGATATGCATTCATTCTCACCCGCTGAAGTGTTGAAAATGAAAGAGGTATCGGATGGGCTTACTCTTGAAGAAGTCATTAGAGCATTGAAAGAAGCGGGTTTGGATTCAATACCGGGGGGCGGAGCTGAAATACTAGACGATCGTACACGTAAAAAAATCAGCCGCCTTAAAGGTTCCTGGCGGGATTGGATGGATGTGATGCAGACCGCACATAAAGTAGGTATGCATACAACGGGCACGATGGTCATCGGTCTCGGTGAATCCATGGAAGAACGCGTGCTCCATATGCTTCGGATTCGTGAGGCTCAGGATGAATGTATTGAGAACCAATGGGATACCAAAGGATTCCTGGCGTTTATTCCTTGGACCTTCCAACCGGATAACACGAACTTAAAGGGTGAACGTGTGCCGCCGGAAGAATATCTTAAGACGCTTGCGATCAGCCGATTAATGCTGGATAACATTCCGAATTTCCAGTCTTCCTGGGTAACCATGGGACCTGAAATTGGCAAGCTGTCTCTGCAGTATGGCTGTAATGATTTTGGCAGTACGATGATGGAAGAGAACGTCGTCTCCGCAGCGGGAGCAACACATAAAGTCAATATTCAGTTGATCTTGGATTTAATACGTGAAACAGGTAAAATCCCTGCACAGCGCAATACGAAGTATGATATCCTCAAAGTGTATGATACGGATACAACGGTTGAACAGGATTTTATTTTGCAAAACTAAACACACACGCAATAACGATGCTCCGCTTTTCTTGCCGATGGCTGAATGAAAAGCGGAGTTTTTCTATGGTCGCCAAGACATAAAATCTAAGGTTAGTTTGTATATCTTCACTCCTAGCACCATATACTTAGATGAATAGAAAGGAGTGAGCGCAGTGGAGCTGCTTCGATATACGTTCTTGGACCCTGCAGATGAAGGTAGTGATGTGTTTGGAGAGTTATGCATGCAGTCGTTAATGCAGTATCCAGAGCTGCAGCGTGCGATACGATGGGATCATGTTGCGGGGCCAAATCATACAGCATGGGTATGTGAAGGTATACTGCCGGTATTTAAGCTAGCCGTTCACCGTACAGCTTTATATAACTACGCCGCACGTGTGACGGCTTCCTATATTCTTAACCACTTGGAAAGCAAACTTATTCAATTATTGATTAAAGCTGAATATGGGTATCACAATGCTGACGAGATGATGCAAGTATGGGAATATTGCAGGGATGTCCTCAATGGTACAGCTGCAGAAGATTGGGAAGAAGTGGAACGAACGAGTCGAATAGATAAGTTAGCTGAGGATATCAGACAATACATTCAAGAGCACACAGAAGTAAATATAGAAGGTTTGGTTCGCTTTAGACTGCAATCTTACGCACATGAGCTGCGGGAAGTGATCGAATATTCCATTGATGAATATGTGATGGACCAGCAATACATGGAGTTTATATCACTGCTGAAATATTTTGTTTATGTTCAGGAGCCTAAGGTCAAGGTCGTTCATTTGATACATAGAAACCATGAGTTTTATTTGTTCGATGAACAGATGTCACCTTTGCAGAATCAACATATCGATCCTTTTGTCAGTGATTTAATCGATCATGATGGGAATACAGAAGATATGGTGGTGAGCTCGTTAATTTCAACGGCGCCAGAAAAAATTGTCATTCATTCGGACGAACCTGAGGTACAGATTATTCATACGTTGCGGCAAATTTTCGAAGGGCGATATGTCCTCTGTCAACGATGTGTAGTATGTGAATTATCTCAAGAGGGGAAGAAGGGTCCATTGAAAAATACGCTGTACACTTAACGGACCGGGTTAGAATTTCTTGACAAACGATTGAGGCTGTTTATAATAGTGAATAAATGAATATACGGCTATCATCAAAGCCATGAACTGCTGACCGTCACTGTCCAGAGAGAGGAAACACAGGCTGCAATTTCCTTCAGCATGATCCAGTAGTTTACCCCTTTGTAGCTGTGATGTTGAACAACGCTTTTGAAGGTTGTTAAGTAGATGTCACCGGAGTGACCGAACAACTCCGTTATCAATAGGAAATGAAGGGCAGTCTTTTATGTTTAACATAATCGCCTGCCAAACTAGGGTGGAACCACGATCACATTCGTCCCTTAACCAGGGATGGATGTGTTTTTTTGTGTTTAAAAGTATAATGAGGAGGTTTTGTAAGTGGCAGTAAATATTACATTTCCAGATGGTGCTGTAAAGGAGTACGAATCCGGAGTGACTACAGATGTGATTGCAGGCTCGATCAGCCAAGGTTTAAGAAAGAATGCTGTAGCCGGCAAATTGAACGGCAAAGTGGTGGATCTTCATCTTCCGATTGAGGAAGACAGCTCCATTGAAATAATAACGCTGGACAGCCCGGAGGGTCTAGAGGTGTACAGACATAGTACAGCTCACTTAATGGCTCAAGCGATTAAACGTATCTTTGGTGAAACGAATGTGAAGCTGGGCATTGGTCCTGTCATCGAAGACGGCTTCTATTACGATATCGATATGGATCGTTCGCTAACGCCAGAGGATTTGATCACGATTGAGAAAGAAATGGTGAAGATTACGAAAGAGAATCTGCGCATCGAACGCCGCGTCGTATCAAGGGATGAAGCTATTGGTATTTACGAAAAACTTGGCGATTATTTGAAACTGGAGCTAATTCGTGATCTGCCGGAGGATTCCGTGATTACCATTTACGATCAGGGTGAATTCTTCGATCTGTGCCGCGGTCCCCATCTACCATCGACTGGGAAGATCAAAGCCTTTAAGCTGTTGAGTATTGCGGGAGCTTACTGGCGCGGTGATTCGAAGAACAAGATGCTTCAACGGATATACGGGACTGCGTTCCCTAAGAAATCGCAATTGGACGAGCATCTCCATTTGCTGGAAGAAGCTAAGAAGCGTGACCACCGTAAGCTGGGCAAGGAGCTGAAGATGTTCGGGTTCTCAAGAGAAGTTGGACAAGGTTTGCCGCTTTGGCTTCCTAACGGCTCTAAGCTGAGAAGAGTCATGGAACGTTATATCGTAGACATGGAAGAGCGTCTTGGCTATGACCATGTCTACACCCCTGTACTTGCTAATGTGGAATTGTACAAAATATCAGGGCATTGGGGGCATTATCAGGAAGATATGTTCCCCATGATGACGATGGATAATGAGGAATTAGTGCTGCGTCCTATGAACTGTCCGCATCACATGATGGTATATAAGAGTGATATGCGAAGCTATCGCGATCTTCCAGTGCGGATTGCCGAACTAGGTACCATGCATCGTTATGAAATGTCAGGGGCGCTGACAGGCTTGCATCGCGTTCGTGCGATGACGCTGAATGATGCTCATATTTTCTGCCGCCCTGATCAAATTAAAGAAGAATTTGCGCGAGTGATTGAATTAATTCGCCAAGTATATAAGGATTTCGGCATCGAACAGTACCGTTTCCGCTTGTCTTATCGGGATCCTGAGGATACTGAGAAGTATTTTCCGGATGATGAGATGTGGGAGATGTCACAACGCATGCTGCGCGAGGTGGTTGAGGAGCTTGGACTGGAGTTCTTCGAAGCTGAAGGGGAAGCGGCCTTCTATGGTCCGAAGCTAGACGTGCAGATTAAAACGGCGCTTGGCAAAGAGGAGACGTTATCCACTGCACAGCTGGATTTCCTCTTACCTGAACGATTTGAACTTGAGTACGTAGGTGATGACGGACAGAAGCATCGTCCTGTCGTTATTCATCGCGGCATCATTAGTACAATGGAGCGCATGACTGCATTCTTGCTGGAGAATTTTGCAGGCGCCCTGCCGCTTTGGCTTGCACCAGTTCAGGCAAAGGTCATCCCTGTATCAACCCATTATGATGATTATGCAGCCGAAGTTAGAGATCAGCTGCTTGCGGCGGGTATACGTGTAGAAGCAGATTTGCGCAATGAGAAGTTGGGGTACAAAATTCGTGAGGCGCAGCTGGAGAAAACACAGTATATGTTAGTTGTAGGAGAGAACGAAAAATCGGAGCAAGCTGTATCTATGCGTGTTAGAGGCCAAGGCGATTTAGGATCGATTGGGGTCCAAGATTTGATTGCACGGATGAGACAAGAAATTGATCAGAAAGTGGTGCATAAAGCCGAGTAATTCCTGCAAGTGCAGCTAACGTATAAAGTTTGAAAAAAGTGGAGACCCTCTCATATTAGGGAGGGTTTTTATAATGTCCATAATGGTTTATCGCCGCCATATCAAATGGTTGATATTCATAATATGTTTGATGATGCTCGCTTTATATGAGCCGATGAGTAGTTTCATGAAACAATATGTTGCCAAGAGGCAGGAGCAAGATTACCTTCAAATACATGGCATGCAGCATGAAACGAATCACCAAACAGCAGAACAAGCTCTGAATAATGGAACGAGTAGAACCATTCAGCAGAAAGAAATAGACACACTTGTAGCTGCGTGGGAAGCAGAGAAAGCAAAATCTGCAGCACTTCGAGCTCGGATGCAGCAATCGGAGAAGCTTATGCCTTCCATGGTCAGCAGCAGCACATCTACTGAGCCTTCTGTGAAGGCACCCAGTGGTTCGAAGGAGGATATTGCGTCTCTAGCAACTACGATTGTGCATGGGAAACCTCAGGATCAGCTTGAGGTTGTAGCGACAGGATATTATGCAGGTGTGGAATCGACAGGCAAGGAGCCCGGCCATCCCGAATACGGCATCACATTTTCGGGTGTAAAGGTTAGACGGGATATGGTTTCAACGATTGCTGCCGATCTCAATGTGTTTCCCATTGGGACGTTATTATATATCCCGGGATACGGATACGGCGTAGTAGCTGATAAAGGTTCGGCGATTAAAGGCAACATGTTGGATCTTTATTTTGACAGCAAGGAAGATGTGTTCGAATTATGGGGGAAACAGACGGTGGAGGTGGATGTGATCCACATCGGTGATGGTACGTTAACCGAACAGGCCGTGAAGGAGCTTAATCAAACCTATCGAGAGAACGTAGCCAGAATGTAATCGGTCAAGCTCGCGCTTAGCGGGCTTTTTTTCACAGGGAGTTATACATAAAAATATTAAGGCAAGCTCATCCTAGATGAAAAAGAAAGGGGAATGGTCCATGATTCCTTTATCATCGAAATTGGAGCAAACGGAAAAGAAATATGTCGAATTCCGAAGCGCTTTAGAGCCATTAGGTTTTACCTTAGGGGGCAATTGGGATTATGAGCATGGCTGCTTTGATAAATCACTTGATGGTGTGAATAAAGTTTGGCTTAGGGTGCCTTTTGAGGTAGTCAGCGGTGATTTTGACGGTGATCAACGTGATGCTGACTGCATTATTCGTATCGGAGAGCCTTTTATACTGAAGCACGTGTATAACGAAGGATTAGATGAGGAAGCGAATATTATGACTTATGGCGGGCTGGTCAATCAGTTTCAGGATCCTGTTGAAGCGGATGCACCGGTTGACCCGGAATGGGTTGATAAGGGTGAACTGGCTTTGAGGGAAGCGGATGATGCCTTGCTTTCTCCTA
>CAYUSG010000096.1:13570-15189 GCA_964447355.1 uncultured Paenibacillaceae bacterium | reverse complement strand
CAACAATAACAATAACAATAACAATAACAATAACAATAATAATAACGATGGTAATTTTGGTTCAGGTCCAAATTCAGGAGAATATAAAAATACACAAGAAATTTTCCCACGTGATCCGTTAGTGTTGGATTTGGATGGGGATGGAGTAGAAACGACGTCGCTTGAATCAGGAGTGTACTTTGATTTTGATGGTAACGGTTTTGCTGAGAAAAGTAGTTGGGTCAAATCAGATGATGGTTTTCTAGTATACGATCGTAATGCTGATGGGGTTATCAATGATGTAGAAGAAATGTTCGGAGATAGAACGCTTAAATCTGATGGAACGATTGCTAGGAACGGTTTTGAAGCATTAAAAGATCTTGATAGTAACGGCAATGGAATATTTGATACGAGTGATGAATCATATGATTTGATTAAAGTTTGGAGGGATTTAAACCAAGATGGAATCTCAACAAGTGATGAGTTATTTTCGCTAAATGATTTAGAAATAGCCTCGATTGCTATCGATGGATATGCTAACCAATTTATTACGGATGAGAATAATAATACACTGGCAAGAACAAATTCATATATAACACTAGATGGTAATCAAGGCGAGATTAGTGAGTATCTATTTTCAAGGGATACGTTTGACACAATCGAAAAGAATAAATTAGAAGTTTCAGAAGACGTATTGAGGTTACCTAATTTAATTATGAAAGGAAATATGCCATCACTTCACCAAGCTATGATGAAGGACTCAGACCATACGTTAATCGAATTTATTGAATTATTTATTACTGAACAAGAAGGCTCTATTAGGTTAAATTTAATTGATGATATTTTATATGAATGGACAGAAAGTACAGATATAGATCCAACTTCAAGAGGTGCATACTTCGATGCTAGAAAACTAAATGTATTGGAAACTTATTTTGGCTCAGATTTTGTTGGTTCAAACAATAATGGAATTCCTAACATTACCGCAGCGAACGAATTAAAAAAAATATATTCAGACTTGAAGAATTATGTATATGGAAGATTAATGTTTCAATCCCATCTTTCAGATCTCTACAGCAAAATCGTTAAAGGAGCTGATGGTGTTTGGGATATTTCACAAGCCAGAGATGCAATGATTCTTGAGATTACAGATGATTATACTGTAGGTAAAGAAAGGTTAAGGGAGTTCGTAAGATCAATCATAGGAATAAATGCGCTTGATGAGGTAAACATTGACCAATTTAATGACTCTCTTAGTTGGATAAGTACTGAGTTCGGTGAGGAAATTGCTTTTTTAATTGAAAGTATTGGAATGAATTACATGGCTGGAACTAATTCTGAAGATCACTTGATAGGTGATGGAACCTATGATGCGATTGAGGGTAAAGAAGGAAATGATATATTAGCTGGAGCAAGCGGTAACGATCTAATCTTTGGTGGAGGTGGCCATGATGTTCTCGATGGCGAAAACGGCAATGATACCTTACTAGGTGGAGAAGGTCACGATGAGTTGTACGGAGGTTCTGGAGATAACATCCTCGATGGAGGAACCGGTGATGATTATCTGGCTGGAAACCGTACACAGTCAGGAACTGTAACGTCATATGCAAACAACACATATATTTTCGGAGTTGGCTATG
>CAYUSG010000096.1:0-13470 GCA_964447355.1 uncultured Paenibacillaceae bacterium | reverse complement strand
GAAACCGTACACGTTCAGGAACTGTAACGTCATATGCAAACAACACATATATTTTCGGAGTTGGCTATGGAAGAGATATCATTGAAGATAGTTCCAGAAAAAGTAAATTTAGCGACCAATATACAACAACTATTCGATTTGGCGAAGGTATTACAACGGAAAACATCGAGATCATGCGCCAAGGGAATGATGTTATTTTCAAAATCAATGAAGAAGATGAATTAACGGTAAAAGATTTTCTGAAATCATCAGATTATGAAATAGAACGAGTAGAGTTCGAAGATGGAACCGTTTGGGGAACAATGGATATCTTGTCAGCTATGTTAGCGGGAACAGAAGCATCTGATATATTAGAAGGTACAAGGCATGGTGATACCATCTATGGACTTGGTGGAGATGACGAACTAAGAGGCGGGACAGGGAATGATGTCTTAGATGGAGGCGAGGGCAATGATGTTATATATGGAGGTCTTGGTTACGACCAGTTAATTGGGGGTAAAGGAGACGACATCCTAGACGGTGAGGGCAACAATGATACGTTAATAGGCGGCGAAGGAAATGATGAGTTATACGGAGGAGATGGAAACAATGTGTTAGACGGAGGAGCCGGCGATGACTACTTGGCTGGAAACCGTACACGTTCAGGAACTGTAACGTCATATGCAAACAACACATATATTTTTGGAGTTGGCTATGGAAAAGATATAATCGAGGATAGTTCGAAAAAAAGTTATCGCGGTAAAACCTATACAACAACGATTCAATTTGGAGAGGGAATTACAGCGGCAAGCATTGATATTATCCGACAAGGGAACGATATTGTTTTCAAGATTAATGTAGAAGATGAATTAACAGTGAAAAATTTCTTGGCATCATCGATTTATGAAATTGAACGGGTAGAGTTCATAGATGGAACCGTTTGGGAAGTAACTGATATTAAGTTGATGGCCGCTTTGTATGGTACAGAGTCGGACGATCATTTAATCGGTGAACTTGCCAATGAGAATTTGTACGGTTGGGGCGGCAATGATTATTTAGAGGGTACGTCTGGCGATAATAGATTAAACGGAGGGCAGGGCAACGATATACTGAAAGGCCAATCAGGTAATGATACTTATATCTTTGATGAATTGTTCGGCTCTGATATGATAAATGATGTTTCAGGTGAGAATGATGAAATCCAATTCGAAAATCTTTCCTCTTATGAATTAATTTTTTCGCAGATCAACGAGGAAGATTTGCAAATTCAGAGCACGGACGGGGATCAATTAATAGTAGAGGATTGGTACGTTGATCAAAATCAGCAAATAGAAACGATATCTACTGGAGATAATTTGCAAATAACCAACACTCAGGTTGAACAAATCATTCAAGCCATGGCTTCATTTACTCAAGATACAGGAATGAGCTGGGAACAAGCCTTGCAGGATCGACCAACCGAAGTGAAAGACATCTTAGCTCAGTATTGGGTATCCAAGGAGATACTATAAGCAACTTGCAAAAAATCAACCCCCACTCGAATCAACCAGTTTGAATCGAGTGGGGGTTGACTATTCTAAATCATAATTAACGCCCTCGGTATAACGGTTACCCGAATTCCACAAGAGGAATTCTTCGATGCCGTTATCCTTCATCGCTTTAATTTGGGCTTCGATCTCAGCTTTGCCGTATCGAATGTAGCCTCGCACCCAGGTGGCGGTGAAGTCCTGAATCCACGGACGAATGATCGGCTGTAGTTCTCCAAGCTCTGCAAGCTTCTCCTTGGTATCTACCATGGCGCCGTTGATTGTCACATACGGAGCGGCGTCAGGAACGCTGGAGCCAAACCAGCCTGTGCTGTAATGGCTTGGGTAAACCATCGGACTGATGACATCGACGTTTTCCGAAATCTTAACGAAGTCTTGCCCGATTCCCTCAGCGGCTGGAACAGAAGCGGCATACCCGAAAATATCAACAGATACACGAGTGCCCAGCGGACTTAATTCTTCCTTAGCATATTTCACAAATTCGGACACGACGTCCACACGGCTGCGTTCATCCTTATAGTATTTCAGTTTGTCAGCACGTGTCTCGAAGCCTTCTGGGAAGCGAACATAATCAAATTGAATTTCTTTGAATCCGGCCTTGACAGCTTCTTTAGCCACTTCCACATTATATTTCCATACTTCTTCGTTGTAAGGGTTCACGAAGCTTTCAGGTACGGATTTGTTGTTCGCCCATACACTGCCGTTCGCGTTAAGGAATGACCACTCAGGTTTCTGCTTAGCGAGAATGGTGTCCTTAAATACAACGATCCGTGCAATCGGATAGATGTCATGTTCGTCCAGCGTTTTCATTAAGCCTGGCATGTCATCAATGATTTTGGTCGTGGTTCCCATCGCTTCAATGTCGGGATTTCCTGTTTCGTAAGTAACATTTCCCCAATCGTCCTTCACATCCACGACGATTGCGTTTAATTCGGTTTCATCAATGAGCTTGATCAACGGTTCGAATCTAAAGCTCCCTGCTGCGGTATGTGCCGTGGCGTACACTCCTTTAACAATAGGTGCTTCGCCGGCTTGAGGGTCTGCTCGTAATTCTGCTATGCGTTTTGCTTCTACGGCTGCATTGATTTGGCTTGGTAAACTTGCAATCTGGTTAACGCTCATACTTTCAGTAGCTGTTGTACTGCTGACAAGCATCATGAGTGCTAATAAAATCTCCATCTGATTTCCCCCATACCCATGTTTGACATAAGGTTGAAACTGCTTGCTTCTCTTGAAGTCAGAACATGATGATCAGACGAACAGTCTTCCTTATGTATATTCCATTATAAGCTAGGATTATGATTGGGAACAGTGGAAGTTTGTGACTTATGTTGAAATTTGGCTGAAATTAGTTCTTTTTGGCTGAATTTTGCAGAAAAAAAGACGCCGATCAATGAAGAAAGGCGTCTTTCTGATACTTAAAGATGCTGTTTTGAATAATTTCTATGGCAGCTTCTTTGTCTAATTCTTGGATACCGTCTCGCAGAACGATATGTGTATCAAGTTCTGTTGGTGTAAGACACGGATATAAATCCGGCTTTAATTTCATGACAATACTGGACAATTTAATGGTCTCCATGTGTACAACACCCTTCCCATCGGTATGATTTGCGATACGGAAAAGCAACTGCTGTCTGTAATACCTGCTTGAACCAGAAGCCTATGAAATTAACTATATATAATTATAGCATGGGATGAGCTTAATTCATAGGGTATTAGTTGGATCGCCTAAATTCGCCCATAATCTCAACGGTTTCTACGACATTGACGAACGCTTTCGGATCCACTTCCCTAATGGTTCTCCTTAGTTCAGCTAATTCATACCGAGTAGTCACTGTCATTAGCATATCTTTTTCTTTGTGGCTGAACGCCCCTTGTGTTTTCATCATCGTGATGCCGCGCGGCCTGGTTAATAGACGCTCGACCAATGCTGAAGTTTCATTCGTAACTATGAAAGCGGTCACTTTCACATGCCGCATATGAATGGTATCTACGATTTTCCCTGTAACGTAAATGGAGAGCATCGAATACAGTGCCAGATTCCAGTTGTTTAAAGTGCCCAAAGCCACGACAACAGAAGCATTAAGAATAAAAATGACCGTTCCCAGCGGGAAGTCCCTGTACTTGGTAATAATGGAGCCTAGAATATCGAAGCCGCCGGTTGAACCGCCGAATTTCAATGAATAACCGGTACCGATGCCGATCACCACACCTCCAAAGACAGAACCGAGTATGGGATCAAGTGTGATGTCCTTAACAGGTATGATTTCAATGAACCAGGTGGTCATTATTACGGATAAGATGCTTAGTATGATGAAATAACGACCTATGGCAAACCATCCCCAGATCAATATGGGAAGATTAATAAGAAAATATAATAATCCAATACTCCAGCCCGAATAATATCCGATAAACATAGCTACCCCTGAAGCACCGCCGCTAAGCAGTTGATGGGGAATCAGAAACAAATTAAATCCGGCAGCCACAAGCAATGTACCGCAAACAATGACAAGATAAGGAATGATTTGTCTTAATAACTTCATCATATTTCACCTCACAACGGTTAGTATGAACTAACAAACGCTTGCCATACATAGGCGAAACCGCCCTAGGTCGAAGATATTTTGAATTAATGGAGTAAAGTACTGGAAATTATTCGATCTTCTGTGCTATAATTATATAGATATTCTTAAGTGCGGCAAGTATTTCCATGCGGTATAGGGAAATGCTTTTTTAATGGGCTAATTTGAAAACAAACGGTCTTTTTCAAAAGCAGCGTTACAGCGCATTATGAAATTAGTTCAGATGTGATCATTAAGTTGAACGGTCCTGTAGATATGGAATGAATATTCCCCATTCATGGAATTCTTCTGAAAACAGTGGGATGGATTAAATGACGAATGGGAAAAATAAACGATGAGTCGGACTTAAGAGTGGATATAAAGGTAGAAACCTTAAGTAAAGGAGTTTGAAAGATTTTGAGAACGTTCCAAGAATTGAATTTAGATCCAAAAGTGTTGCAGGCTATTACAGATATGGGGTTTGAGGAAGCGACGCCTATACAAGCGAAAGCAATTCCTATTGCCGTTACTGGAAGAGATTTAATCGGCCAAGCACAGACTGGTACAGGTAAGACAGCGGCTTTTAGCATTCCGTTAATTCAGCGTATTGACGTAAAGGAAGAGAAAATCGTAGCGTTAATTATGACCCCGACTCGTGAGCTTGCGATTCAAGTTGCAGAGGAACTTGGTAAGCTGTCTCGTTTCAAGGGTATCCGTTCCCTTCCTATTTATGGAGGACAGGATATCGTACGTCAAATTCGTGCATTAAAGAAAAAACCACAGGTCATTATTGGTACACCAGGCCGTTTGTTGGATCATATTAATCGCAAAACGATTAAACTGGATGATGTTAGAACGGTCATTCTGGATGAAGCAGATGAAATGCTGGATATGGGCTTCATGGATGATATTCAATCCATCTTAAGCAAGGTGCCGGAGGACCGCCACACGATGCTGTTCTCGGCAACGATGCCTCCTAATATTCAGAAATTAGCTTCCCAGTTCTTGAAAAATCCAGAGCATGTTGCTGTGGAATCAAAGCAAGTCAGCGCACCGTTAATCGAGCAAGCGTACATTGAAGTTCATGAACGTCAGAAATTTGAAGCTTTAAGCCGATTGCTTGATATGGAGTCCCCTGAACTAGCGATTGTATTCGGTCGTACAAAGCGCAGAGTTGATGAACTTGCTGAAGCTCTTCAAAAACGCGGTTATTCCGCTGATGGCTTACATGGTGATTTGTCCCAGAATCAACGGGATGCAGTGATGCGTAAATTCCGTGACAGCAGCATCGATGTTCTTGTTGCTACTGATGTAGCAGCCAGAGGATTGGATGTGTCGGGTGTAACCCATGTTATCAACTTTGACTTGCCGCAAGATCCAGAGAGCTATGTTCACCGCATCGGAAGAACGGGTCGTGCGGGTAAAGAAGGGCAGGCGTGGACTTTCGTAACGCCAAGAGAAGTAGACCACCTTCATTTCATTGAGAAGGTTACCCGCCACAAAATCGCTAGAAAGCCATTGCCTAGCTTGGCTGAAGCGATTGAAGGTAAGCAGAAAATCACAGCTGAACGCATCATCTCCGTCATTCAAGAAGATGATTTCAATGCTTACAAGGGCATTGCAATTCAGTTGTTAGAGCAATATGATTCGGTCCATTTATTAGCAGCGGCAATGAAGGTGCTGACTGGCGACAAGAATGAGGTTAGCATTCAATTGACGCCTGAAGAGCCATTACGTGCTAAGAAACGCCGTGACGTACGCTCAACGGGACGTCGTGTGTCAACGGGCTACAAACGTTCAGAAGGCCAAGGACGCGGCAATGATCGCGGCGGCTACCGTGGCGGATCAGGCGGCGGACAACGTCGTTCACGTTCCTCACGTGATGGAGAAGGTGGCTACAATAGATCCGAGAGAAGCGACCGTGGCGGTGAAAGAGGCGATCGCAGAGATAACGCGCGTTACAGAAACCGTAATGCAGCGCATGATCGAGATACAACATCGTCTGGTAAAGGTGAAGGCAGAAAGTCGCCAAGCCTGGAGCAGTACATTAACCTTAGATAAGTAGAACAAGGGTGCAGGAGCCGTGTCTGGCGAATGCACCCTTGTTTTACTCTTGTTCCTTTCCATGCTATCATGAGGAATATCGACAACATGAGGGGGATGCGGAATGGAATTTAGGGGCTTTATGGGTGGATTTTATCGATTGACGGAATGGATCATGCGATTCTCGGTGATCAATCTGTTGTGGATCATCTGTTCCTTACCCTTTTTTATACTTGGATTAATAGCATGGACTGCAGAAACATTGGAGATTACAAAACATTTCCTGTTTCTAATGGCAATTTTATCGCCAATCACGATCATTCCGGCTACATCGGCGATGTTTGTTGTTGCTCGCAAATGGGTTTTGGGTGAAGAAGACGTCCCTTTGCTGAAGACGTTCTTCCGAGGATATAAGGACAATTATAAACAAAGCATACTTGGCGGCCTTATTTATGTTATTGTGTTTGGTATCTTCTATGTTAACTATACGTTTTATGTTGATAGGGAAGGCATGCTTCAATCGCTTTCCATGCTATTTATATTTCTAATGATACTTTGGTCAGCTTCGTTGTATTATTTCTTTGCTTTAACATCACATGTTCATATGAAGATCATGCAGACGTTGAAAAATGCCTTTATGATTACCATTGGCCGGCCATTAACAACGATCATGATTGTTATTACTAATTTCGGTATTATGTTTATTAGCTTGAGGTTTTCTTTTCTGATTGTTTTCTTTAGCGGTTCTGTTTCGGCTTACTTGACCTTTATGTACTTCTTGCGGATGTTTAACAAAATACAAGATCTGCGTGAATCGTTGGATAAAGAAGCGCTTGAATCTGAGGAAGCAAAAGAGACAGAAGAAGTGGGTCGATTAAGTACAACGGATCATGATAAGGTGTAAAGTGAACATCCAAATCGTACTTGAATTGGCAACAAGTGATGTTCAGCGAAAGGTTTACTTTCGGCAAAAAGCCTAATATAATATGAATACAGAATAAGCAAGACGTTCATATTATGAACAAACAAAAGATCCTGCTGTGTACGTTTCGATTTCTTATGTTTTGAACCAATGTTTGTTTCACGGGAGACCTAGATCAATGTGTGGCTGACATGCCCCCTAAAGGGGACTTCAAAAACGCATTTGCGGACACCCACCTGCGAGAGCGGGTTCAGAAACAACAGAATCGGACGGCAATGGCGGGTTTTTTTGTATACCGTTATGCATGCATAAACCTAACTAAGCACTTCCATACTAAGCTTAAAATGTATGGGGGTGCTTTTTGTGTTGAAAAAGGGTTTAATGTGGGCGATGATCCTTGTTCTAACAACCGGGTTATTCATTGGACTTGCACCTGATACCTCACATTCGTTCGGAAAGACAACCTTGAAGCTGGGATCTAAGCATCAGGATGTATATGAGCTGCAAGGTCGATTAGCTTATTTAGGGTTCTATACCGGTAAGATAGATGGACACTTTGGCGAGCGTACGTATCGAGCGGTTAGACTGTTTCAATATGAGTTTGGTATGAAAATAGATGGAGTGGTAGGGGCTAAGACGAAGCTGATGCTTTGGAAGGCTACCAAGAATTGGGCACCTGCGGCTGCGAAGGGGAATCGAACGAAGCTTGCCGCAACCCAGAAATTCAGTCAAAGTGAAATTAAAATGATGGCTAGAGCTGTGTATGGCGAGGCGCGTGGTGAACCTTATGAAGGGCAAGTAGCTGTAGCTGCGGTCATCTTAAATCGAACGCAAAGCCCGTTATTCCCTAATACACCGTCTGGGGTCATATTTGAGCCTAGGGCATTCACCGCTGTCGACGACGGTCAAATATGGCTTGAGCCTGATGCGAAATCCTATAAAGCGGTGAGAGACGCGATAAATGGCTGGGATCCCTCTGGTGATGCTTTATATTACTTTAATCCCAATACAGCGACTTCATCATGGATCTGGAGCAGGCCGCAAATCAAGCAAATTGGCAAACATATTTTCTGTAAATAATTGGATGTAAATAATGGAAATGCGAATAAAGGTGGACACTCCTTGGCTGCAAACGTTACAATAAGAAATGGAATGTTGCGAATAAAGTCGAAAATTCGAGTTTGTTCGCAACTTTCTACCTATACGTTGAGTATATAGGAATAACCAAAATTAAAAACGCTTTCTTTTTGCGATGTGACCCTACATAAGAAGTAACTATAGCCAGAAGGAGAAGTGGTATGAATAAATTCAAAACCTTTACGGTTGGCTTTATTATGGGTGGTCTGTTAATCGGCGGCGCGAGTGTAGCATCCAATTCGTACTGGATAGAGGTTCAATTTCCTGGGATTACTTACGTCGTAGATGGGATTGAAATGAAGAGTTACCCGGATGAAAATGTGCCTACAACGATTCAATACAAAGGATTTAATTATGTGCCAGTGCGCTTTATTACAGAAGCGCTAGGTCAAGATATTACATGGGACCCTGTAAAAAGACAAATTCTCGTAAATGAACCGGACCATTTGAATTATGAGAAAGTGGATATTGAGGCGGCTGATGTTTCAATTAAGCAATGGGTTGAAGCTTCCCGTCATAAAGAAATGGTACAGCTGAAGACGAATGGGCAAGACAGCTATATTTTGCTGACAAGGGGCACTAAGTCGACAGGTGGATACGATATTGAAGTGGAATCTGTAAAGCAGCATCAGGATGGAACGGAAATCAGAGTTCACTATGTGGACCCGCCCAAAGGTTCGCTGTTAGTCGAACAAATGACCTCCCCTTATATCTTGCTGAAGATTTCGAACCAGATACTCGAGCAGGTGACGGTGAATGAAACCAACGGTCAATTTGTTCCCCATCTCTTGGGAATATCGTCTTTATTGAAGATCGTAGAAGAAACTGATAATTTAATTGTCTTTGAACCTGTGAAAGAGGACGATCGTTGGTTGATACATGGGGCCGCACGAACATTTGAAGGTGTACTAGGGTATTCCAGCTTAGATGAGCACGGAAGCATCATTGATGAAGGTTCAATCGTTTCCGCAGGAGCAGCGCCGAACTGGTCTTATTTTGAATATTACTTGTCTGCCGAGCAGATGGAGCGTGTTAATGAACTGCAAATTTATACTTTGAATGCTAGAGATGGATCGAAACATGAAATTGTTCTCCTTTCACTTGATACATTCCAGAACCCTCATTAGACCCTTTTTTCTCATAGAAAAGAGTGGTAATATAATACTAGCGTAGTCGGAATTCAAGGAAGGGTGTGCTGTAGTTGAAGAGAGTACTAGTGGGTCTATTTCGCAGTTTCGAGTCAACCGAGGAGAAAGCGAAAGATCCCTTGCTGAAGACCCGATATTACAAAATTTCTAAGGACAAGCTTTGGGGTGAGGTTATTCAAGCCTTAAACCAAATGAAGGGGTATAAAGTATTACATGAAGTGAAGACTGTCGGCGAAATTGTGGTAGAAAAACGTACATTGACCGGCCGAGTACAAGATATTACCCTGACCTTATTCTCAATCAACCCATTGAAATCAGCCGTCGATATTTATTCTGCATCACGGGGTTCCTTAGGTGACTTGGGTTCTAATTACCGAACCGTCATTGATATATATAAGTCTTTAGATCAGCGTCTAAAGGATGTTAAAATAACAGATTAAAAACAGCGAGGGCTGGTCCCTCGCTGTTTTATGTCATGGATTAAACTAGTTTCTTTACAGCAGCAATTGCGTTCTCATAGTTTGGAGCTTCTGTCATTTCTGTTAAGTACTCGACATATTGAATCGTGTCGTTAGCATCAACAACAAACACCGCGCGCATGTCTAATTGCAATTCTTTGATTAGGACACCATAAGCTTCACCGAATGATTTTGTTTTGTAGTCGGATAGTGTCACTACTTGGTCTACACCTGCAGCACCACACCAGCGAGCTTGTGCGAATGGTAAGTCAACACTTACGGTTAGAATGACAACATTATCGCCTAGGTCAGCGGCTTCTTGGTTGAAGCGACGTGTTTGCGCATCACAAACACCTGTGTCTAATGAAGGAACTACACTGATTAATTTTACTTTGCCTGCGTAATCAGCTAAAGTAGCTTCTGTAACAAGATCTTTGTTGATTTTGAAATCAGGTGCTTTGTCTCCCACTTTTAATTCGGGTCCAATTAATGTAAGCGGGTTACCTTTAAGTGTATATCCTGTACGTTCTTGAGCCATGATTTTATTGCCTCCTCAAAAAATTGTTATCGATTACCATGAACTATTATAATATGATATAAAACATGGTTTCAACTTTTCTGGAAAGGAGATTGGCCCATTTGATTTTTTTGCGATATGAAAGCTTTCGAGAATACCTTCGATTTTACCCCGTAACGTCGATTCTGTTGTTGATTAATATCGTGATGTTCATCCTGTTATCGCTCGACGGGGGATCGACGAATGAAGCAACCTTACTGAAGTATGGGGCGATGACCAATCTCCCTTTTTTCACTGGTGGTTATGAACTGTATGTACGTATGCTGTCTGCGATGTTCTTGCATATCGGGTTTCAGCATCTGCTGTTTAATTGTTTTGCGATTTTTGTGTTTGCTCCGCCGCTGGAACGCCTGCTCGGACATGTGAAATACGGCATCTTCTATATTGTGAGCGGACTGGCTGGGAATGTGTTAAGCTTCCTCTTAAATCCGGATATTTATCTTGAAGCGGGCGCATCTGGTGCTATATATGGCATCTACGCATCATTTTTGTATTTGATTCTGTTTCGTAAATCCATGCTGGATCTACAGTCGAGAAAAACAGTGCAGGTCATATTAATTATTGGTGTAGTGTATACGATCATTGTTCCGCAGGTTAGTTTACTCGGTCATTTAGGCGGTTTTATCGGTGGATTCCTCACCTTTCATATGATGTTTAATCAGTCTAAACGTCCAAGTTAGTCTTGAGGTGATCCGACAGCATTTCCCTGGAAATAACAGAGGGAGACAAAGCTTGATCGATAAGCTATAATAATTAAAGTTTGTGAAGATATCCAACGATTCAAAGGTGAAACTTAGTTCATAATTTAAGTCATCATCAAATAATTTAGCTGGAGCGAGACACTGTGGAATTAAGACAACTGCAATATTTTGTGAAAGTGGCTAGAAAACAACATGTCACACAGGCGGCAGAAGAGCTGCATGTGGCCCAATCTGCGGTCAGCAGACAAATTCATCAACTGGAAGAGCAATTAGGTGTGAACTTATTTACGCAACAGGGTCGCAATTTGCAGCTGACTCCTGTTGGGAAGTTATTCCTAAGCAGGGTGGAAGTCATTCTGACTGATTTGGAGAAAGCCATTATTGAAGTGAAGGAACTGCTTGATCCGGAAGTAGGCGAAATTCGAATTGCTTTTCCGCATAGCTTAGGCGTAAGCTTCATTCCGTTGATTGTAGCAGGGTTCAGGAAAGAACATCCGAGTGTACGGTTTCGGTTCAAACAAGGCCAATATAAAAACCTCATTAAGGATGTTATATCAGGAGAAGTGGACCTAGCTTTCATTGCGCCATTCCCAGAACACCATGCCAACGTCACGGGAGAGGTACTGCTGACGGAAGAATTATTCGCAGTTGTTCCGCCGGGACATGTTCTTTCTGAATACAAATCGCTTAGACTAGAGCAGCTTAAGAATGAATCCTTTGTTCTGTTTAGTGAAGGTTTCTCGCTGCGTACGATTGTGATAGATGCGTGTCAGAAGGCTGGATTTACACCGGATATCAGCTTTGAAGGGCAGGAGACTGATACGATCAGGGGTTTAGTGGCAGCGGGGATGGGAGTGAGCTTGCTCCCTGAGCAGGCAATGAAAGATGTGCCGAAGCTTCAACCGGTCAAAATCGCCCTGTCCGAACCAAAGGTGACACGAACTATAGGGTTGATTTTGAGAAAAAATGAGAAGCTGCCTCTTGTAGCCGAGGTGTTCCGCCGTTACTTACAAGACATGTTTAATTGCAAACATACAGAACGTTAAACAAAGGGTGTCTCAACGTCATTCAGATGACTGAGACACCCTTTGTTTGTCAGGAATCATTAACTATTCTCTTCGTCCTAAGAAAATCATAACGTATTTAAGCAATTCAAGTAAGGAAATCAGTGCTGCCGCCACATAAGTTAATGCTGCGGCGTTTAATACCTTGGCAACCCCAGTCTCCTCGTCATTTCGAATGAACCCTTCCGATACCATTAAAGCCCTTGCTCTGCTTGAGGCATTAAATTCTACCGGTAAGGTCACCAATTGAAAAGCAACTGCTGCGGCAAAGAATATGATCCCTAGGCCCAGTAAAAAGTTGAATTGTTGAAAGATCAGTCCAATGATAATCATGAATGGAGCAACTCTTGAAGTGAAACCGACTGCTGGGAACATGCGGTGTCTTGCAACAAGCATCGGGTAATGTACTTGATGCTGAATTGCGTGTCCAACTTCATGGCATGCAACAGATACGGCGGAAATACTAGCTTCGTAATACACGGGCTCAGACAATCGCACAACTCGCTTCAACGGGTCGTAATGGTCTGTAAGCGTTCCTCTTACAGGCTCAACTGGAACATCAGTAAGACCGTTGGCATCGAGAAGGCGTCTAGCGGCTTGATAGCCTGTTAAACCCGTTGAGGTTGGAACCTTTGACCATGTCTTAAAGGTTCCTTTGACTCGAAACTGAGCCCATATCGAAAGTCCGAATGCGGCAAAGATTAATAAGTCCCAAGGATAATAGAAAAACATAAATGACATCAAGCCTCCATTTTACTAAATTGGTTTTAAGATAAGAGCAGGAGCAGCGCCTCAATACAGGCTGCGCTTTGGGCCGTGAGACTGTTAAGCATGGGCTTAGTCTTTCTTGTTTTAAGATGTTCAATCATCGGCTGAAGCTGCTTGACCTCTTGCTCTAGCTGGCGCATATGAATTTGCAGTTCTGAGAGCTTATCAGCTACCTGTTCCTCTGCATGGGAGGATTGCCATTGTTTCATATACGTTTTAATTTCTTCAAGAGTATATTTAGCTTTTTTCATATGTTCAATACGCTTCAGACGCTCGACAGTTTCATCATTATATAAACGATAATTAGACTGTGTTCGTTTCACAGGTTCGATTAAGCCGAGCGATGTATAGAAATCAATGGTGCGTGTACTAATATCGGTTAGTTTTGCCAGCTCTCCAATTCTGTAAAGCGATGTCGAATTCATTTGTGTATCACCTCAATGCTCCTAGATATAGAAATTGAATGCACTAATTTTATCTTACTTAAAACCATTTTTAAGGTCAAAAAAAGCAAAGGTAGAGAACATCAGTACGATAAATGTAAATAAACCTTACACAAAAACGA
>CAYUSG010000095.1:9589-15228 GCA_964447355.1 uncultured Paenibacillaceae bacterium | reverse complement strand
CTGCCAGCCCCCATAGCGGACTTTCACCGCCTAGCTACGCGCCATGCGTGGCGCATTACAACAAAACGGCCACTGTTATCAATGGCCGCTTCCATTCTATTCATCTGAACGGTTATCCAACTGAGTGTCCACATTACGGATGACTTCAAGCTTCTCTTCAATCCCAGTGTCAGCATTAATGTAAAGACGATAACGCTGATCATTAATGGTACCAAGGTATTCGTAACATAGTACCTGTTTCTTGAGATCATTCTGAATTAATGCCATGTTCTGATCCTCGATCTGAAAGTTAGGGTTCAGCGATTGTTTGGCTTCTTCCACTGACATCTTGGGTTGTTCAAGCTTGCGGTCATGATGCTCATAAACGTAATCACTTGCCATTAAGCCGATAATCTCACCGTTATCTAAAGATACTTTTACCGCTACTTTCTCAGGATAAATGATCACCTTATCTTGTACGCGAGCATACGTTATATTGGCTACATTCTGATATTCATCGTAGCTCACAGCCTGCATATCCTTGTATTGATGTTTATCTAAAAAGGCCTGTGCCTTATCTACAGCCTGATCTAAGGTTAGATGTTTTGCCGTAACATCCTTGGGCTTCATAAACCATATCAGCTCGCCCCCTGCTTTCGTAAAATCCATTTTAATTGCCTGGTCATCTTCCTGTTCGTTAACGATGACACTATATGAGGCGTATTCTGTCCCTTTACCGTTCTCCACAACTTTTATATTAGCACTATCCTTTAAACCTAGGAAAGTAACCGCCTTCTCCTTCACCTCTTGAGCTGAAACTTCCTTCCCACCCAATTTAGATAAGGACCGGGATTCAAACAAATTTACCGTGGAAGGGCCCCATTGCACTTCAGAATATTCGCTTACCTTCTGATCAATCGTTTTAAAACCGTCAACGACAGAATTATCTAAACCATCGCCCCCTTCGGCCAGGGCCATTTCAACCTCTGTCCAGCGCAACTGGCTGTCTAACACTTCGGTTTGTAGCGATCTGATTTCTGATGAAATGTCTTTGGAATGGTTAAACAAGGCTTGTAACGTCTTTACTTCCTCATCCGTAAGCGGCTCTTCCTTCATATCACGAACGCCAGTCTGATAAGAAAATGACGCCATTTTGGCTAAGAACTCCTCAGTCTTGTTAAACGGAATTAATCCCAGCGGCAATTGACTAATCTCATTCTGGGCTTCACTTGTGATCCGCCAAACATTTAATAAGCATTTTCGCTGAAAGGGCTGTGATTTCTGATTGACTGCCAATGAGTTGCCGAGCTCCGTTTGCAGTTCTTCTAAATGATAGGCTAAGTTATGAAAAGCGCGTTGATACTGGCTTTCAGCCCTATTGAGGACAACGTCACGATCTTCCCTGGCTTGATAACCCCAAATCGCCGTCCCAATGAGGACAACCGCTAGTACAGGGAATAATACGGCGCTGATTTTTCTGTACATAACAAAAGCTCCTTCCTTCAACATTTAGGGTTATTTTCCGTTGAAAGCTGGAGCTTTATGCATACTCGCTTGTGTTTTCCAATTACAACATATCTTCTCGGATTTCAAAATCAGATTGATTGTTACAAATGCATTGCTTGAAACCCGTATTAATTTCACCACGTTCTTTCTTACCTCTTAGGACGAAGCGTTCACCGCATTGATTACAGCGTATCGTCACTTTAACCCTTGTATTCAACATGTTTCTTTCCCTCCTGTTGTCTACATTATTGACGGCTTGAGGAAAGTTTAACCTCTGCTTCTTTCGATAAGGAACGGTAAGGTGATCGCGCATTGGCTAAGTTTACTTTACGGATGCTTCTATACCACAAGAAGGTCATGAGTACGATCATGCCTAATCCATAGTTTGCTTCTGTCAAGATGATATAATCAAACAATCCATGCCAAATTATCGGTGCAAGCCACGCTAAACATAATAAACGTCTGCGCTGCGAAGGTGTAAATTTAGCCTTTCCAAAGTAATACCCCATAATGACCCCGAATAAAGCGTGACCTGATACAGGCAATAACGCGCGAATAAACATCGCTGTGAACGTAGGCGTGTAATGCCACGTATAAATCAAGTTTTCCATCGTTGCAAACCCAATAGCTACTGCAACTGAATACACAATGCCGTCATAAGGTTCATCAAAAATTGAATGGGAGAACATTAAATGAAACACCAGCAGCCATTTAACAGTCTCCTCAATCAGGCCAGACCACAAGAAAGCAAAGACAAACGGACTATCGCCAAACGCAAGGATAAAGCCCCTTTGGATGATCATGGTTGGGAACACGACTAAGAATCCAAAGGCGAACATTTTGAGCACCATCGAAATAGGCTCAGTCACATAACGGTCTTTAAGATAAAAATACAACAGAAGCGCAAGACCAGGCGCACTGGCTGCTGCGATATACGAAAAAACCGCCATGCTGTTCTCCTTTCTATGCTAAAAACTATTCCGCTTGAGCGAATACCGTTTTCTCGGGTTCAAATTTCAGATTGATCTTATTGAGAGTACCATAGCGATGCTTCAAAAAGAGCAATGCTGCTTGCTGCCGCTGAAACAGATCACGCTGAAGATGCCATACTACATCGGCAGAAGCCTCCACACCCAAGTCCAATTCCGTTGACTCTGGCGGGGTTTGAACTGCGGCTATAACCGGGGTGTTCCATTCCGTTGAAAGCTGCTTTAATGCATACGTCACACCTGGATGAGATTCGTACACGGAACCTGCGGCTTGACCGCTGTACGGCACTCTTTGCAAATGATCTATAAAAATCACCGGGGCACGGTCCACCATCCCTAACACCTGTTCGATTGAAGCCACCATCGTATCTAGAGTCGTCTGATACGTGCATTCGATGGTCCACAACATTTTACTGATTTCAACATACGTTTGATTAGCTTGTTGTATGCGTTCAGGTTCAATCAACCCTCTTATCACTTTAAATGATGGCACAGCTAAAATGCGCGCAATGCTTCGGGCCCAGCATTCAAAATGAGAGTGATCCCACGAGAAATAAATGACCGGGGTTTGCTCAAGCGCGATATAATCGGCCATTTGCTTTAGAAACAGCGATTTTCCGCAGGAAGAAGGTCCCGACAATAAATATAATCCGCTCATGAGACCGCCATGCAGCGCTTCATCTAATCCAGCCAACCCGGTTTGTATAGGTTTAACCTGCCCACGGTACCGCTTTGCATATTCTTCATTAAAAATAATGAGATGTCTATAATCAGGCGCAACCGGTTCAAGCAGCGAATCCTCTATAGATTTATTAAGCAATTCCATGAAAATTTCCATTGGATTCTGCGTGCGTACGAATAAATCATTAATGTCTCGGATATTCTCCGGTAAATTTACAATGTATACATCTTGAACATATTCCCCAAGCACGCCGGCAATTCGGGAGCTCTCTCGTCTTCCTGCATCATCGTTTCCTAAGCAGATAAATACCCTTTTTCCTTTCATTAAGCTCGCATGATATTCTTTAAACAAATTTAGCTTTGTCGGGATGCATACAGCAGGAATGTTCTCTTGCGATAATGTAAGTACATCAAAGATGCCTGTACATAGTACAACATCTTCCGATTCCACTAACACTTGTTGATTAAAAAGCAGATCATCAATGCCGAATAACGATTTATATTTGGGCTCTCGGTGATCAATGGCTCGTCCAATTAAATCAACAGGATCTCCTTCTATGTTCTTAAGCGGGATAATAATACGATTGGCAAAGTAATCCCCCAGCGCATCCTGATTCACCAAAAAACCTATTTTATCCGTATCAAAACCGATTTGAAAGGTGTTTACCGTTTCCTCTGTTATGCCTCTTTTATGCAAATATACAGCGGCTTCATCTCGAATCTGTTTCTGATAACGCTGTACTAATTTCTCCAAATCAAATGTAGATTTAATCTGCCCCATGGAACTGTCAAATTTAACCAAACCCTAGTGCCTCCCCGTCTATTTCACAGGCCAAATATTGGAAGAAAAAAGCATCCTGCAAAAACAATTTGTTTTTGAAGATGCTTCGCTTCTAACCTATGGCTCATCTAAAAATGAGTGCAAAGCTGTTCTATTGCTTTGTTTGCAATAACTTTCTTGCCGTACTCTTCCAGAAAAGCTTCGGTAATTGATGTAGCTTCGCCATATTCAGATAGAATGGCAATCAATCCCTGATATTGCTTCTCTTCCATCTCTATTGGATCCCATTGCAAGATCCATCTGTCTTTATAATGATACAAGCTGCCGCCCTCTGGCAAAATACTCCGAATGGCTTTAGCTGCACTAATTACATCCTCTATGTCTTGAAACGCATACGAGATAATATCACTTTGTTCGAGCATGACTTCCATCTCATAAACGTCTTCATCATGATCATCCTCATCGTACAAGTACGCGTTTCCCTGTTCTGTTCGTTGTTTACCCTTGGTTACGATCACAACCATCCCTTGGGCGGGAAGCGAGAACACTTCAACAGCAAGCGGTCCTGTCGCATCAAAACCAAGCTCTGTGTAGGCCTGGTCCATCATTTCGCTAAACAATTCATGAACCCTTGGAATTTCCCTCCACATATCTTCCTTCTGGATTCCCCGTTCCATCAAGTCATCAGACGTAAGGAAAATTCTAATTTTATCTTGGGTTAAACGTTCAATCTTCATGACAGGATCCTCCCCTCGGCCACGGTTATATAATAATATGATGCTAAGATAGGGTTTGTGATAAAAATCATTGTATACCTCCCTTGTCTTATCACCATGTTATCATTATTTGGCGAGAGTTGCACTATAAAATAATGCAAAAAAACCCGATTTTTCAGCGGGTAAAACAAGGAGTTGCGGAGCACTTTTATCATTAATAAAAGTTAATGGGTAGTATGGCTTAATTCTGCAGCCGGCTTCGTATTATTCTGACTGCTCATCATAATTTTGTCCACTTCAGCTTTCACGCTGGGGTCTTCATTTATGATCTTCTCCACCTTATCTAAGCCCGCTTGCTTGTCTGCCTTACTTTGTTTATGAGAGCTCATGTTTTTATTCATGCCCTGACTCATGGCACTGCTGGCAAAATCCATCATTGAATTTTTGGTTCGACCCATCACTTGATTTAAGCTCCCTAGAGCCATTGATTTATTATTTCGTGAAAAATACATCACAGCTGCGGCCCCAACCAAACCACCCACAACGAAACTGCTCATCCTCATGAGTTGTTCCCTCCTTTTCAAAATGGCTTCGAGTTTAGTGTTACCGCATCCCCTCCAGCCATACTATGAACCGTTTTCCAGTATCTATTTTAAAGGTGTGACCTGTGTTACAATAAATTAAAAAATAAATGTACAGGGGAAATGAACCATGAAACGTATTTCAATGTTAGCAGCCGTCATTATTTTATCTTTATGCCTAGCTTCTGCCTGTGGTCAGAAACCGAGTGACCTGAATCAAGGGCAAAGCAGTCCAGCGGATCAAATCTCACAACATAACGAACATGAAACCGCCCCGCCTGAGAACAACGTAGAAGAGCCTGCCGAAGCACTGCCCGTTGGCACAGATGAGGAGCAAGCCGAACCTTCGCAAGATGATGAAGCAGAAGCTGTCGTTATTGAGAAAACGCATTATATGAATCAGAAT
>CAYUSG010000095.1:4778-9579 GCA_964447355.1 uncultured Paenibacillaceae bacterium | reverse complement strand
GAATTATTTTATTAAACCAATTGATACAGATGGCGACAAACACGTTGTCTTATTAACGTTTGACGACGGTCCAAAGGAGCCGGAAATGGTTTCGCAGCTCATTGAGGTGCTCGATAAGCATCAGGCAAAAGCGATTTTCTTCGTCAACGGTTATCGCGTAGAGCAGAATACTGAATTGCTCACACAGCTTCATGAGGCAGGCCAAATTATCGGTAACCACTCATGGGATCATATTAATCTGAAGGAATTATCAGAAGAAGAAATAAAGCAACAAATCGGAGACGTACAGAAGAAAGTAGAAGAACTGACAGGTAATCGTCCTGAATTCTTCCGTCCGCCTTTTGGAGCGGCCAATGATACTGTTAAGCAGTATGTCGCTGATGAGAACATGTTGTTTATGACCTGGTCCAACGGATCAGAAGACTGGGTGAAGGCCTATCAAACACCAGAAGGTGTCACAGGTCGAGTACTTGAGCAGCTTGCCCCCGGCAGTAACATTCTAATGCATGAACTGCCATGGACTGTAGAAGCACTGGATGGATTATTAACTAAGATAAGTGAAGAAGGTTACAGCTTTATCGATCCGCGTGCTATTGAAATCGTCCACGAGGAGCCAGAAGCATAATAGAATTTACCCAAGATATTTAAAAGGATAGCCCCCTTCATACGTCGGCTATCCTTTTTACTTTATTTATACAAAATGACCGTTCGTTTGCAGTCCCCATATTAACAACCCAACAGTCAATGAAATAAATAAGAACAATAACGTCCTGTAGAAAATACGGATCATTTTCTCTTTATCTGATGGATGTACTGCTCGCCTTGGCGGCAGCCTGAAATCTTCCGGATTATTGAATTCATCGGCATCCTCTTCCAAATATTTGTGAAACGTGTCCATACTAACCTTCTTCCTTCCGATATCGAATCATACAACCTAATATAAAATCGATCAGAAAATGAGCAGCAATCGGGGTCCAAAGTGAACCTGTTTGGATATAAATCCATCCTAAGGCATAACTTGATCCGAATACAAAGCCTGTCATCACCCAATGCCTTAAGTAACGAACATGAATCGCGGCAAATAGAATACTAGTCCAATAAGGTCCCATTATATATTGGATGGCTCCTCTGAACAAAATTTCCTCACATACTGCAACGATGAAGGAAATCAGGGCAATATGAAACACCGATCGCGACCCGAATATTCTTTCATTGATACCGCCGTCATCGAGTATATCTTCAGGGACAACCTTAGTCACCAACCAATTAGCAACAATATTGACCGCAGCTAAACTAACTCCCCACAATAGAATAGCACTAGAGACGTCAATTGAGAATAGCTCAAAAAGCGTTTGTTTTTGAAACAAAATAATGATAAGTCCTAAGCCCAGTGCTAACGCTTGTGTCAAGTATAAATTAATGAACAGGACCCGGTCTGAAAGCTCTTCAATCTTTACAGTTTTTAGCTTAATGTGTCGAAATTTAAATTTTTTCATCAGTCACTGATTCCTTTTTAACCGCTTTTCCCCTATACTATAAAGAAAACCTGAAGGAGCTGTAGGATGAGTAAACGGTTAACTCTCTCGGATTATATTTATACCCTGATTTTTATCTTTTTACTAGTTTGTGTTGTAGCAGCGTTCTTTTACGGTCTCAAAGTCGGAAAAGAACATACCCTTGAGAAATATGCTGACTTGATTAATCCTCCAGAAGTAACAGAACCCGCTTTAGCGGCTTACCATCAGCAATACTTAGTATCATTTTACCATACTATTTATCTTCCATATCGGGAGTACCAGAACAATTGGTTTGATCATATGTCATCGATCGAGCTCAGAAGCAGCACAACCGATACGGAATCCGTTTTGAAGGATTTAAGCGAGTCCGCAGCAGAGGCTTACGCGGATATGCTCAAGTCAACTGTACCCGAAAACTCACCGCTGTTGTTCGATGCTCATCGCGATTTCTTAAAAAGCATCAAGCTGTTTGAGGACGCTGCTAAGCAGTTCAAGAAAACCGATAAACAAGGTGCAGCACTCATTGTAGCCATTCAAGACGATGCTTATTTCCAAGAAGCTCAGAACTTTTCACTGCAGGCACAGGAAAAATATTTCAAAGCGATCTTAAAATGGCACGAAGCCGTCGATCCTGAACTGAAAGGCACCGACAAGCTTAAGGAAAAGAATCTTTCACTGACAGATTGGCAGTCACTGGACTTAACAATTAAAAATGCATTAGTAGCAAAACAGATGAAAGAAAAAGCTTACTTTAAACCGTACTTACCTCAAGATGTTACGATTCGGATTGATGAAATGATGGCGCTGGGTCAACATAAAACAATGAATTTAACCCATCTAAACGAAATCATTGACATGCTCATTGGCACTGGAGCTGTTAGACAAGGTGACTATCTTCGTGCCAAAGATCGTTATTATCAAAGCGAAGTGCTTCCTCAATTACCGTTTTTCATCGAATAAACGAACGCAAATGAAACAAACCGCTGTGAAGACATTAACATTGTCCTCCGGCGGTTTGTTTCATAAGCACGCGATGATTTTGCTTTTAATCATATTGGAAATCGCGTAATGCGGATACCGCAGCCATGCCTCCCTGTACGTTGATCACCCGATCAAAACCCTGCTCTGTTAAAAACTGAGATACCATATCGCTTCGGACACCATGTGCGCAAATAATGTAAAGATCCTCACCCTTAGACAAAACGTCAAGCTGATTTGGAATCGAATTCATTGGCATATGCTTAGAACCTTCTAAGTGGTAATAAGCCCATTCATGCTGCTCCCTTACATCAATAATTTGAGACTTTTGAATGTCTCCAGCATCAAGCTTTTCTATGAAATCCTGCGGACTAATTTGGTGATGTTCCACTTATGACCTCTCCCTTTTAATTCATATATAAGACGTAATGTGACTTCACTTCATGACCTATAAAAAGAATAGCGAAGTTTCACTGTTTGTTCAAGCGAAAAGGATTGATTCTTCCAGTCACTTCCGATAAAATAGAAAAGGCGAATATTAACATATCGCCAATTCCGATCGGTTTAGTGTGAAATTAAAATTTACATAATTATTTAGGAGGCGTTAGTTTATGTCTAACAATTTAGTCGTTGATGCATTTATCGAAATTCCAACAGGAAGCCAAAACAAGTATGAATTCGACAAAGAAAAAGGAGCATTCATCCTAGACCGTGTCCTATTCGGTTCCATGCGTTACCCTGCAGAATACGGCTACCTTGAGAATACTTTAGCATTAGACGGTGACCCGCTTGATATTCTAGTCCTAGTAACCAACCCTACATTCCCTGGTTGCGTAATCTCTTCCCGTGTCATTGGGTACATGGAAATGATCGATAACGGTGAACACGATGAGAAATTACTTGCTGTTCCTACAGAAGATCCAAGATGGAACCATGTAAACAGCTTAGAAGATATCGCTCCACATACACTTAAAGAAATCGAGAATTTCTTCCTTCGTTACAAAGACCTGGAGAACAAAAAAGTTGAAGTTACAGGCTGGAAAGATGCAGCTGCCGCTTCCAAACTTTATGATGAGTGCAAAGCGCGTTACAGCTCCAAATAAGCCCAAATCCGAACATTTTGTGATAAACAGCTTATTAATGTAAGGAAATTGCCCCCGCAACTATTGACTTGCTTGGTCAGCACATGTTAAATTTAAGAAAATAAAAATGTAAAAACACTGATGGAGCTAAGCATGAGATCGAATGTTCAGAGAGCCGATGGTTGGTGAGAATCGGTCATTCACGAATGTGGAGCACTCCGGAGTTGTTATGTTGAAAATGAATCATGAGTAGGCATAACCGGTAGTAACCGTTACTTTTGAGGTCGATTTGACCAAATAAGGCTGTTCGTGCGAACGTTCAGCGAATTAGGGTGGCACCACGAAAATATACTCTCGTCCCTATCTGACACTAGTCGTATGGGGATTGAGGGTTTTTTATTATGTATTATAGGAGGGGTTCAAATGTTTAAAGTATTAGTATCCGATCCGATCAGTGATCAAGGTATTCAGCTTCTAACCGATGCTGAGGACATTACAGTAGACAAGCAAACAGGTTTAAGCGAGGACGAGCTCATCAACATTATTGGTGAATATGACGCATTACTCGTTCGCAGCCAAACAAAAGTGACTGAGAAAATTATGCAAGCCGCAACACGTTTAAAAGTCATTGGACGTGCAGGTGTAGGTGTGGATAACATTAATCTTGAAGCTGCAACGCAGCGCGGGATTATCGTCATTAATGCGCCCGACGGCAATACTGTTGCTACCTGTGAGTTAACTTTCGCGATGATCATGGCTACAGCACGCAGCATCCCTCAAGCTTACAAGAAAACCATTACTGCTGAGTGGGACCGCAAATCATTCGTCGGGGTTGAGCTTCGCAACAAAACATTAGGGATTATCGGTATGGGGCGTATTGGTAGTGAAGTGGCTAAGCGCGCAAAAGCTTTCGGCATGAAGGTTATGGGATTTGACCCCTTCTTAACTGAAGACCGTGCTGAGAAATTAGGAATCACGATGGCAACTGTAAATGAAATTGCAATGCATTCCGATTTCATTACAGTTCATACACCACTTACGAAGGAAACACACCATATTCTTTCTACTGAGCAATTTAATATGATGAAAAAAGGCGTACGTATCGTTAACTGTGCCCGCGGAGGTATCATTGACGAGGTTGCTTTAGTAAAAGCGATTGACGATGGTATTGTCGCTGGAGCTGCCTTCGACGTTTTCGAAGAAGAGCCGCCTACTGCTGATCAT
>CAYUSG010000095.1:0-4768 GCA_964447355.1 uncultured Paenibacillaceae bacterium | reverse complement strand
ACTTAGGCGCTTCAACAGTCGAAGCTCAAGAGAATGTTGCCGTTGATGTGTCGGAGGAAGTATTGCATATTTTAAGAAATGAGCCGTTTAAAAATGCGGTTAACATGCCTCCGGTACCCAATGCCGTGATGAACAAGCTGCAACCTTATTTTGGATTGGGAGAGAAACTAGGAAGCTTCCTCGCTCAGAACACCGACGGTGCAGTTAGTGAAATTACATTAGATTATTCAGGTGAATTAGCCGATGTTGACACATCGCCACTGAGCCGATACATCATCAAAGGCATTCTGTCCCATCACTTGGGCAGCGAGGTAAACATCGTTAACTCCATGCATTTGGCAAAATCGCGTGAAGTAAATATCGTAAGAACTAAATCATCCGCAACCAAAGGCTTTACGAATTTGATTACGATTAAATTAAAAACGAACAAAGAAGAGCGTACACTAGCAGGCACATTGCTTAACGGGTATGGTGAAAGAATTGTTCAAATTGATAAATATCCTGTGGATGTCTCGCCTGAAGGCAACCTGCTGCTAGTGGCGCACCAAGATAAACCAGGTATCGTAGGTCGCATGGGAACATTGCTCGGCAATAACGATGTCAACATTGCAACCATGCAAGTAGGTCGTAAAGTCGTAGGCGGAGACGCTATTATGGTGTTAACTGTCGATAAACCTGTGACAGCTGAAGTGCTGGAAAACTTACATCAATTACCTGAGATTAATAAAGTTAAAGACATCAGCTTATAGAAATTCAAAGAAACTAAATTCTTAAGAAAAACCTAGCGGAAAATCACCGCTAGGTCTTTGTATTATATATTAACAAAAACACGCTCTGGTCCATAAGTGACCAAAGCGTGTTTCTTTACTCGTCCAAATGGATGTTGACTGTCAGGGTAGGTTTATCAAAATCAACTGTTGCCCCAAACGCTTCGCATACAAATCTTAGATTCACATATAAGACCCCATTAATATGACCTGCGTCATTAAACGGAGTGTGGTCTAACGTAAATGCTTCATCATTGATAAATGCCTTGAAGCTGCTGCCTTTTAGTATGACAACTGTTTCATTCTTTACCCCTTTTACCGTATTTGTCTCTCTATCCCACTCGGCATCTGCACCTAATGCACGAAATAGTTGATCATAGGGTGTCATCGTATGACCTCCATGAGCGATGCCTGCTCTCGGACTAAACTCAATAATGCTTCTTATCAAGCGTTCAATGTTCCACGAACAACAAGATTATGTTTAACCATTCAACAAAAACAGCACGGTCCTCGACAGCTCGATCTACATAAACTTACATCGTTGCCGGAATTCTGATTGAAAATGTCGTCCCTTCGCCAAGTGTACTGCTTACTTGTATCGAACCTTTATGAGCCTCAATAATGTTCTTGACGATAGCTAATCCCAAGCCTGTGCCGCCTTTGGCTCCCCTTGTCCGGGCTTTATCCGCTTTATAGAAGCGTTCAAATATATAAGGTACATCCTCACGAGGAATACCCGCTCCTTCATCTGACACCTCGATCATCAACGAACGGCCATGTCCCAAGGTCTCTGCAATGACCGATTTTAGCTGTATCGATTTACCTGAAGAGGTGTGACGAATTGCGTTATCCAATAAATTCGTAAGCACTTGCTCTAACCGATCTTCATCTGCATGAGGAACAATTAAAGGTTCATCCGGTATATCGGTTAAGAGATGGATCGATTTTTCTTTTGCCATAACGGAGAACTTACGGTGAACTCTTTGTATAAGCTGGCTCATGTTCACTTTTGCAAACTGCATTTCCAGATGCCCTGCCTCCATCTTGGCTAGGTCCAACAAATCCTTCACTAAGCGCCCCATTCTTAAAGATTCGTCATGTATGACTTGTACAAGCCCTTGCCGCTCTTCAGGCGAGGCTGCAATGTCATCAAGAAGCGCCTCACTATACCCTTGGAGCATCGCAATCGGTGTTCTTAGCTCATGTGATACATTGGCGACAAAGTCCTTGCGCAGTTTCTCCAGTCGATATTCCTCTGTTATATCCCTCAGTACGGCTACTGCCCCTCTAACATCCTGCTGAGAATACAGCGGGGTCATCACAACGGAATAGACACCTTGTCTGACTTGAATTTTCGTATTAATTTGTTTCGCTTCCACTGCAACCGTATCGAATAGATGACGCAACGGCTCAGGAAGCGATTGAACATCCGATTCAGAGCTTTGTTCCAACCAATCAATGCTGCTCCAATCCTCTAGCAAACGCTGGCCCTGAGGGTTGCTAAGCATCACCCAGCCATTAGCATCAAACGTAATCACCGCATCGGCCATACTGGTCAGTACACTGCCCAAATGCTCTTTCTCATGGTTTAGATCCTTGATTGTTTTCTCAAGCTCAAGTGCCATGTGATTGAAGCTTCGCCCAAGGTCTCCGATCTCGTCTGAATTTCTAGCTTCTACCCTTATTTCATATTTGCCCTGGGTAATCAAATCCGCTGCTTTCTTTAATGCAAGCAGCGGTTTAGTGATCACTGAAGATAAGAAGAACGCGAAAAAGGTCGTTAGCAAAAATCCGATGATGGAAGTATAAATAAATAACCGCTTAACATCCCCCGAGTTTTTAAAGTGAATATCAATATATTCTAAGAGAAAGAATCCTAAAATAAGCAAGACTACTGCGACCAGTACAATAATGGTCATCCACAACTTGCCGACTACACTTTTCCAGATCACCACGTTATTTAGGCACCTCTAACTTATAGCCTACGCCCCATACAGTAGTAATCATGGAAGCCGCTTCAGGTGAGACTTTGTTTAATTTTTCACGCAGGCGCTTCACATGTGTGTCCACCGTACGTAAATCACCGAAGAAGTCATAGTGCCACACATCCTTCAAGAGATCTTCCCGCGAGAAAACCTTATCTGGAGAAATAGCCAAATAGTGCAGCAATTCATACTCTTTAGGCGTTAAACTAATTTCTTTATTATCAGCTGTGACGCGATGCGCATCATGCTCAATGATCAGATGCGGGAATACAATTTTATTCGTGCTTAATTCAGTTTGTGATAAGAAGGCTGTAGCAGAGGAGCGTCTAAGGATAGCTTTGACCCGATAGATCACCTCGCGCGGACTGAAAGGCTTAACCACATAATCATCTGCTCCCGCTTCAAAACCTTGTACACGGTTGGCCTCTTCACCTTTGGCAGTCAGCATGATGATAGGCGTGGATTTAATTTGCCTTAATCGCGAGCAAACCTCCATCCCATCCATTCCAGGCATCATGACATCAAGCAGAATCAAATCGAAATCCTCACCTGTAGCCTTGGAAAGAGCTGACTCACCGTCTTCCGCCTCAACGATGTCATACCCTTCCTTTTCCATGTACATTTTTAACAGTCTGCGGATTCTCTCTTCATCATCAACGATAAGTACTCTAGCTTTGTTCTCAGCCATACTAACGTCCTCCTTCACATCATAGGTTCTATGCAACTCTAAACTCCCGCATAACTATGAAGACCTGCAATTACAAGATTAACACCTACTAGCGTAAACATAACAACCACAAACCCGATAACAGCCAGCCATGCTGAGCGAGTTCCCTGCCATCCCCGTGATAATCTAAGATGTAAGTATACGGTATAGAAAAGCCATGTGATTAAGGCCCAGGTTTCTTTGGGGTCAAATCCCCAGAAGCGTCCCCATTCTTCATGCGCCCAAATCGAGGCAAAGATGAGAGCCCCTAAGGTAAAAATCGGAAAACCAATAGCAATGGCGCGATAGCTGATTTCGTCCAAGTCCTCTGGATCTATATCCAACAATACAGGCTGGATTGCTGCTGCAATAGGTTTACGAACGATCAAGCGAACTAATCCATAGATGATGAGGCCCCCAATAATAGACCAAATGACTGTATTCAGCTTCCGCCCTGCATTTACCCCGTTCATCCAGCTCGGTGCTTCAAGCAATGGCCTGTCCATGCCCAGAAAGCTATCCATGAATACTAGCTCTGAATTGTTTGGTTTAACGAGCGGCGGCAGCACATAATCAACAGTCTGCGTCATGGTATAGCTTTCTCCGTTGATAGTACGTGTTACTTCTTGCGAAAACTGAGCATGGTAGCCAGCTCCCTTAAAACCATAGACTAATCCGATAAACGCAATAATGAGAAAAATTACGAAAATCGTAAACTCTACGCCGCGTTTTGCCCTTAATCCCAGTTTACTCTTGTCTGAAAAATTCACAATTCGGATGAGATATATTAATCCAGCCGCAAAGCCCACTGCAAAGAAAGCCTCGCCCAGCGCTGCAGTTGTGACATGAATATACAGCCATTTACTTTTCAGAGCGGGAATAAGCGGTTGAATTTCTTGTGGGAACGTGGAAGCGTAAGCCAGTACAATCACACCGGTAAGGGTAGAGAATACACCGAGCGCAGGCGTACGAAAAATAAGATAAACCACAATGAATCCAGCCATAATCATCATGCCAAGGAAATTCATAAATTCAAACATATTACTCACTGGAATATGACCGGACATATACCAACGGGTAAAAAAGAAGGCTAAGTGAGACAATAAACCCGCAGCTGCGGCTATAAAGCCAATACTAGACCACAGTTTAACCTTCTGCGGAGCCGATTCACCGCTCCACTTTCTTGCCGTCAATGCAATCCCAAAGCTGAGAAATGCAATACAATACACTAGAAAAGCAACAGAAAAGTAAGTTGCATTCCAAGGGGATAAGCTCTCTAATATCGAAAAAATAAACTGAACAATCCCATT
>CAYUSG010000094.1:0-15304 GCA_964447355.1 uncultured Paenibacillaceae bacterium | reverse complement strand
AGTCTAGACAGTCGTGATCTTGGACCTGTCCATGTGGATAATATTATAGGTAAAGCTGAGTTTATTATATATTCGTCGAATTCCTCAAACGTCGGTAAGGATTTGTCAGTAACCTTTCCTTCGGAAATAAAATAGAAGCAACATACTAAAATATGAGCTAATAAAAAAGGCAGTCCGAGTAGATGTCTCTACAAGGACTGCCTTTATTTTATAATAGTTCTGATTTACTCCGTCGCAACGGACTGATCAGCTTGCATGGTCACTGGAGCAATGCGAATGAAGTTCTCATCTAGATTGCCTAGAAGAGCTTTCACGCGCTCAGCGGCTTCAGGCTGGCCAGCTTTGTTTAATTCGTTAATGTAACCCGTTAAGAGTTCAGTTAGATCCTTACGGCTTTGATCGCCGAGCGGGGAAAGGTTTACTTTCGCACCTTTGGCAATACGACGCAGGATCGCTTCTTCAGTCAAGCCCATGTCTTTGTTGATGCGTTGGTAGATTACGCCGCCGGTCATACCTGCGCAGATCCATGGACCTGGGTCACCCATGACTAGAGCGCGTCCGTTGGTCATGTACTCGAACGCGAAACCTTTCAAGTTTGCACGTGTAGCAATTGAACCTAGTTCATCTTGCAATGGTGCAGTGACTTCGCCGCCGAAGATCACGTCTGCCCCAGACATACGGATACATGCACGGGAATCGGCGTTGCCTTGAACGATGAAGGTCCCTTTCTGGGCACCATAGCAGAACGATTTACCTACGGAACCGTTAATGAATTGGTTGTTCTTGCTTAGAGCTTTCATGATCGCTACTTTACCGCCGAATGCCATTTTACCTACACCATCTTGAGATCCACCGTAAACAGTAATGTCAACACCGCGAGCGTTGAATGCTGCTAGACCGTTACCCGGTACAGAGCCATCAGTCAGGTTCAATTGAACAGGAGGCAATTCATCATAAGTGCCATCGAAGCGGTCTCTAACACGATGACTGGAGTAGCGGCTTCCTAAGATACGGGATTCAGCTACAACTTTGGACCAGTTGTGCTCGATTGGAGCGTTGAACGCGATTTCCTCAGGGAAATACTCTTGGAAATGCTCGGCACCCGCAGCCACTGCGAAGATATCGGACGTTGAGATATTGTCTTCCATCTTAGCCGGTTGAACGAATTCAAGCGGAGCAGGACGAAGGATATCTGTAAGATCCATTTTATCTAAGCCGGCAACTTGACGTAATAGATCAGAACGACCTACAAGATCCTGTGCGCGTTTCACACCTAATTGAGCTACTGTTTCGCGAACTTCTTGCCCGATACCGCCGAATAAGCGAACTAAGCTTTCAACTGCTTTGTCGTATACACGAGGCACGAAGCGGCGAAGACCTTTCTCATCTGCTTCTTCCTTGGAATCAATCTGTGTTGCGATCCCTACGTGGCAAGTGTCTAAGTGACAGCCGCGGCAAGTTGTACAACCAATGGATTGCATCGCAATACTGCCGAAACCAACGCGGTTAGCGCCAAGCAGCATCATTTTCACAACGTCACGGCCGGATTTCATACCCCCGTCAGACCAGATTTCAACTTTATGACGAAGCCCTGCTTCGATTAGGGCCACATGTGCAAGCTTAGTACCAATTTCGGTAGGCAAGCCTACGTGTTGAAGGGCATGAATACGAGCAGCACCTGTACCGCCGTCGAAACCAGATAGCGTAATGACTTCCGCACCAGCTTTAGCAACCCCAACCGCAATGGTGCCAATACCCGGTACAACTGGCACTTTTACGATGATCTTAGCTTTACGTCCGCTAGCTTCTTTAAGCTCGGAGATAATTTGTGCTAAGTCCTCAATGGAGTAGATGTCATGGTTGTTGGATGGTGAAATTAAGTCAGATCCAATGGTTGCGTTACGAGCTTCAGCGATCTTCGCTGTAACCTTGGAGCCTGGAAGGTGACCGCCTTCTCCCGGCTTTGCACCTTGTCCGATTTTGATTTCAAGGAAACATACGGCATTCGCTAGCTCTACGTTAACCCCGAAACGGCCGGAAGCGACTTGAGCACCGCGAGTACGTTTGTATTTTCCAAGCATGTCTTTGATTTCTCCGCCCTCACCGTTCATGGTCACCATGTTCAGACGTTCGCCAGCTTCAGCATACGCACGGAACGCTGTTTCGTTCTGGGAACCGAAGGACATTGAAGAAATCAGCATAGGCAGATCGTGGTCGCCTACGGAGATATCTACTTCTGATGGATCAACGGCATTGCGGCCTTCTGTGTTAAAGTCAGCCAAGTGACGAATGGAAATCGGATTCTTCTGTTCTTCTTCAAGCAGCTTATTCTTGTAATCCTCATAAGTGCCGCTGCCATCTGCTGCGTCACCAAGCGCCTTCCACATCCGTTGGAAGAAACGGAAATTCTTCGCTGCTTTTGCCTTCGGATTAGCGAAATCCTCATGACGAGCTTCAGCATCTTTCTCAATTGCAGCAAAGCTTCTGCCTGCTTGTTCACTACCGAGGTAGTTGACGATGTCGAGTACTTCTGCCACCTCAGGATGCAATCCAATGGAAGAGAAGAAGCGGGTGTAACCGCGCAGCTCATGGGTACCAATTGTGGAGATGACTTTCTCCATTCCTTTGGACAAGGCGCCGAAAACTTTGTGCGCCGCTGGGGCACCTTCTTTGGAAGCGGCTGTACCGAATAATACATAAGGTGAAATAACATCTGCACCTAAACCGCAAGCGACGATGATATCGTGTAAGTTACGAATGGCAGCAGAGCGTAATACGATACTTGCTTGACGACGCAAATTGTCTCCATCGCCTAATGTTACCGCTTTAAGAGCGATGTCAATTTTTGAAACGGCCAAGTGTGGCTCCAGCCATAAACGATCATTCTGATGTGCACCCGCATCATCGAGGATAACCAAGGAAGCGCCGCTTTGAACGGCTGTTACAGCTTCTTGTGCTAATTGCTCAAGACGATCTGCAATTGAAGCTCCACGTGCAAAAGTTAAGGATAATACAGCAACTTTGTGGTCGCCTTCTTTACGGAATTCAGCTAATAACTGCTCGTAGGAAAGCTGGTTTAATTCACTATAGCTATCTGCACCAATAGATCCTTCGAGCACTAATGGATTAATTAATTCTAATCGAGTACGGCTATCAATTTCACCGAAAATAGCAGGGCGCGGACCCACCACGACACGAGTGGAGAAGTGCTCTTGCTCACGATCACGGTCAATCGCGGGGTTGGTAACGACGGCTACGCTTTCTTTGATGAAATCCGGAACGTTCTGACGCTCCCAATTGATGGCTGCAAGCGGGGAATCATGACCTAAGGAACGAATAGGCTCTGCACCCGTCTGGGCCATCGTTTCAATCATTTGAATGCCTTCTCGGTCCCAACCGTTAGCGCTGTATACTTGATCGGTAATTTCAATATCTGCATTAGCGGTTGTTTCTACTGTGGATTCAGCAAAATTTAAGTGTTTACGCATGCCTTTGAAATCTACGCGCTTAGATACGCGTTCAAATACAAGCTCTTGAACTTGGCTATGAGGTAATACGGATACGTGTTGTCCGGGGTTTAGCACAACGCCGACTTTCTCGCCTGGCGCAATCGGTTTAGGCTCTGCAACCATCTCACCGACAGGTACAACACCTTGTTCTGAGGAAAAGTAGAGTGAATCTTCGCTTTCGACCATCCATAGCGGACGAAGGCCAAGCGCATCTACGCTGAATACACATTCGTTGCCATATCGGGATACGATAGCGGCGGGACCTTGATTAAAATGACCCCAAATTTGGCGATAATACACATATAAATCTTGAAGTTCTTGGCGATAGCTTTTCATTTCATTAATGATAGGTGGGAAGATGAGCTCCATGGCTTCGAATAGGCTCATACCAAAACGATGAATGAATGTTTCGATTGTACGGTTCATATCTTGTGAGTCACTGCCGCCGTCCACTAATGGTACACCGACCATTTCAGCTTCATAGCGCATTTTCTTGATCGTATTGATTTCACCGTTGTGTCCTAATAAGGAGAAGGGTTGTACACGGAAGAAGTTGGATAGAGTGTTCGTAGAATATCGGTTGTGACCGATGGTGACTTGAGCTGCGAATAGCTCATCTCTAGTATCGTTGTAGTATTTCGGCAGGATACTTGCAGCACCCATAACTTTGTAGGCTGCGGTAGTACTGCTTAAGGAAGCAACATGAACATTGAAACGTGCTTCAATAGCTACATGAAGCTCAAACAGGTGATCGTTCACGTTAACATTGGGGGTTTGGCATAAGCCGGCTACTTGCCAGAATGTAGGTTCATCATTGCGTGCATTGTGGCCTAGAACGCTGTTATCTACTTCATTCTCACGCTCTAATATAATATGCACGCCTGCATCCTGGAACATTTGTCGAATTTCTGCTTGCATAGCAGCTACACTGATGTCTAAAGTTCTAGGCAAGAAAATGTGTGCTACTGAGAAGCGCTCATCATATGCTAAATGACGCTCTAAGTTAGCATCCTGCAAATATCTTTCCCACAGTGCTCTAGGGATATCGGTTAAAATCCCGCAGCCGTCTCCTTCGCCATCAATAAAACCGGAACGGTGCTCCATTTTTACGAGTGCATTGATTGTTTTTTGTACGTTGTCACGGGAAGGGTGCCCGTTTTTCTCGATGATACAGATAACACCACAGCTGTCATGTTCGGTTAGCAATAAATCTTGAAATCGCCCCTCATTGATCATAGCTTGATTCATTGTGTATTGGTCAGAAATCTGACCTTCACCTCCTGTACAAAATTTCACATTATGGGACAGACCAAGCAGTGAGACTGTTGATCTGAGCTCATTCTTGGCAGGTGTTTGTCTGTTATTAGACGTACCCATAAAGAAAAGTAAATATAGAATAACACGAATTTTAAAATCGCACAACAAGTTGATGAGCAACTCATCCATGTAAGCGTTTAACCATTGTCTGTAAAGGGGTTCCAAGGGATTTATGTGACATATCATGTAAAGTTTTTGGGTGAAAAAAACGAACGATGACTTAGCAACTAAGTATTATCGTTCGCTTTTGGGCTAATGGGGCTGATGTTCGATTTTAAAAATGTTGTAAAAAAAGAGGCTATCCAGAAAGACGTATTAGCGACTTTTGGATGCCTCTCATCATGATTTATACCTTGATAGATCGGTGTTCTTGGTTACTTAACGCATGTCACAAAAGACCCGTTCAGCCGCCCTTATCGTATCTTCAATATCTTCGTCTGAGTGAGCGATGGTTAAGAACCACGCCTCGTATTTGGAAGGGGCTAAGTTAATGCCCTGATCAAGCATTCCTCGGAAAAAGGTCGCGAATAAATCGCTGTCCGAAGCTTGTGCCTCATCGTAATTCGTAACCGGATGGCTGCAAAAATGCGTTGAGAACGCACCACAAATGCGATTAATCGTAAGCGGTATGCCGTATTGCTTTGCTGCCTTTTCCAGTCCATGAGTGAGCTTAAGCCCCATGGAATGCAGCAAACCGTAGGTTCCCGGCTCTTGCAGTACCTCCAAGCATGCAATACCTGAAGCGATAGAAGCTGGATTGCCAGCCATCGTACCTGCTTGATATGCAGGACCAAGCGGAGCCACTTGCTCCATAATGTCTTGTCTGCCGCCGTAAGCTCCGATAGGAAGGCCGCCGCCGATGATTTTGCCTAAGGCTGTTAAATCAGGTTTAATGGCTTCGTGATCCGAGAAGAATTCATAGTTTTGAGCACCGCCGTAGTGGAAGCGGAAGGCGCTGATGACTTCATCATAGATGACTAGAGCGCCATGGGCTCGTGCAGCTTGACATAATCCTTCGAGAAAACCTTCCTTCGGCATCACCATGCCAAAGTTTCCAACGATGGGCTCCACCATAACCGCCGCTACTTCTTGACCCCAGCGGTCTAATGCTTGCTGAAGTGCTTCTAAATCATTAAATGGAACGGTAATAATCTCTTGGGCGATGCTTTGAGGAATGCCTGCACTGTCAGGAATTCCTAAGGTGGATGGGCCAGACCCGGCTGCAACAAGGACTAAGTCGGAATGACCGTGATAACAGCCGGCAAACTTAATGATTTTCGTTCGGCCTGTATAGGCCCGGGCTACGCGTATAGTGGTCATCACCGCTTCCGTGCCAGAATTGACGAATCGGACTTTGTCCATAGACGGAATGGCAGCTTTCAGCATTTTAGCAAAGTGAATTTCAAGCTCCGTAGGCGTGCCGTATAAGGTGCCATTCCAAGCTGCTTCGGCAATAGCGTTAGCCACATGGGGGTGGGCATGCCCCAGAATAATAGGGCCATAAGCCGCTAGATAGTCAATATAACGGTTGCCGTCTACGTCCCAGAAATATGCCCCTTCTGCGCGCTCCATGACAACGGGTGAACCGCCTCCCACCGCTTTAAAAGAACGGGAGGGGCTGTTGACCCCTCCTACGATATGCTCAAGCGCAAGCTGATGCAATTGCTCTGACATGGTTCTATTCATTTCTCTTTCTCCCTTCAAGCTTTCAACTTAGCTTCCTTCTAAGATAGATGGTGCAGCGTCATTTGCCGCACTTTTCGAGGATTGTATCGTTCCGGATTGAGGCTCGGCTGAATTTCCAGCAAAGGTTTCATCCAGGAAATCCATCAATGCCTCGTGATCTACTGTGATGACGGAAGAACCGTCAATCGTTTCCTCCCTTAACAAATGAGTGGGAGGGATCTGCTCGCTCTGAATGCCGGACGACTTGGCATCAAAAGCAAGGGTGCCCAGCTTTAACATGGTGTTAATGGGAATATTTGTTTCAATATAAGGCGTAATTTCTCTCAGGGTACTAGGCAGCTTAATTAACGAGGAAGTTGATTTTAGTTCCTCCGATAACACGGTTAAGAATTTGCGCTGCCGCTCTGTTCGAGCATAATCACCTCTAGCATCATAACGAAATCTAACGTATTGCAGCGCCATTTTTCCATCTAACACCTGAAGCCCCTTCTTTAAGTTAATGTCATATTCGGGACCATCTGCTCTGCTGGTGTAGTGCATATCTTTTTCGACCTCGTATTCAATTCCGCCGATTGCATCAATTAATGCGACAAAACCCTGAAAATCTACATAAACGTAGTACTGAATAGGCATTTCAAGAAATTCGCCTACGGTTTTCATGGCCAGACGGGGACCGCCTAAGGCTAGAGCTGCATTAATTCGGGTATTGTAGTGATCGGGAATATGTGTATACGTATCACGCAGAATAGAGAATAGGTGCGCCTTCTCAGTTACAGGGTCCAGTGAAACGACCATCATGGAATCCGAACGAGGGGTTTCATCTTCAGCTAAACCGCGTGTATCGCCGCCGAGCAGCAGAATATTAACGCGTTCCTTGCCTTCCCACTTTGGAGGCTCATAGACGGTTTTATCTTTATGCTCCGAATCTTCGTAAATCTGATTAAACTTACTCTCTCCGGGCGCTTTAGAGATATCGAATCCAAATTGAATAATGGGGACTATATAATAAGCAAGTGCTGCTAGAATAAGGCCGAAAGACAGTAACATCCATTTTCGTTTTTTGCCCATGTGGGTTCATCCTTTCCTAATCCAAAAAAAGGGGCTTAGCGGGTCTAAACTTTTCCTTTGTTGAGGGTTTGTGTATCATAGCTATTATAGTTTGAAAATCAAACACAGTTCAAGTTTAGCCGAGTGTACGGAAATAGAGGGAGTGTGAGCAAGACATGCTGGCGATTGATGTGAAGCAGCTGCGAAAAGAGTTTAAAGTACAGAAAAACCGCGAAGGGTTAAAAGGCGCCTTCCAGGATCTATTCCGAAGAGAATATCGCCATGTTACGGCGGTGAAGGACATCAGCTTTCAAATCCCCAAAGGGGAAATATGCGGTTACATCGGTGAGAATGGCGCTGGGAAATCCACCACGATCAAAATGCTTACAGGCATCTTAGTTCCAACTTCTGGCGAAATTAACGTCAACGGATTTGTTCCTTATAAGGAAAGAGAGAAATTCGTCAACGGCATTGGTGTCGTATTCGGCCAGCGCAGTCAGCTGTGGTGGGACATCGGAGTCATCGAGTCGTTTCAGCTGTTGAAGAAGGTCTACCGCGTACCGCATCAAGACTTTCAGACCCGATTAAACGAGCTGGTGGAGCGGCTTCAGCTGGGCGATATTCTGCACCGACCTGTACGAAAGCTGAGCTTAGGTCAGCGCATGCGCTGTGAGCTTGCAGCTTCCTTACTCCATAATCCATCCATTGTGTTCTTGGATGAACCAACCATTGGACTGGATATCGTTGTGAAGACGGAAATTCGTGAATTTTTGAAGGAAATGAACCAAAAATATGAAACGACGATCCTGCTGACAACGCATGATCTGCAGGATATTGAAGCGCTGTGCTCTCGAGTGATTATGCTCGATGACGGACAAATCATTTATGACGGTGACCTCGACACATTAAAGAGCACGTGGGGTAAAGGAAAAGAGGTTGTATTCCAATTTGCTCAGCATACAGATATACCGCGATTAGTTGGGCTGACTCAAGGCTTAGAGGTGACCTGGTCCAAGGAGAATGAAGTGACCGCGAAAGTGTGGATTCCTACCGAACGGGTTAACGTTTCAGACGTGCTTCAGCGTGTCGTTGGTGTGATGGAAATAAGAGATATCAAGATCATTGAAACGAATACCGACGATATCGTACGTGAAATTTATAAATCGGGCTCTACTGACGTCCAAGAGCTTCCGGGAACGGATGGCCGTACTGATCTAACAACAGCAGCAGATCACTTAAGTGACAAGAAATCACAGGCGTCCGTGAAGCAGGAGGCCGGAACCTCATGATAGGTGCATATTTGGATCTCATACGCATTCGCTTCCTTATGATGCTTGCGTATCGGGTGAATTATTACAGCGGTATTGTCATTTATGCGATCAATATAGGAGCGTATTATTTTCTTTGGAAGGCAATTTATGGAGCAAGCGAGAGCTTGGGCGGCATGACCGTAGCGCAGATGACAACGTATGTAGCGGTCTCGTGGATGGCGCGCGCCTTTTATTTCAACAATTTAGACCGTGAAATTGCTAACGAAATTAAAGACGGCAGTGTCGCCGTTCAGTTAATAAGACCCTATAAGTATTTAATTGTAAAAATGATGCAGGGTTTAGGCGAAGGTATATTTAGGTTAGTTCTGTTTACCACACCGGGAATGATTATCGTATCCCTGTTATTCCCTGTCAGGCTGCCTACGGATATGACGACATGGTTGATCTTCTTCTGGATGCTGTGGTTCAGTTTCCTCATTAACTCGCAGATTAATATTTTGACAGGCCTATTTGCCTTTTTTGTTGAGAATAACGAGGGAATGATGCGAATGAAGCGGGTACTAGTGGACTTGATGTCAGGATTGATTATCCCGCTATCCTTCTTTCCGAGCTGGGCTGAGTCGATATTAAAGCTGCTTCCATTCCAGGCTATTACATACTTGCCGGGTTCCGTCTTTACGGGACGTATTACGGGGACGAATGCGATCATAGAAGTGGTGCTTGTTCAGCTTTTCTGGTTCGTCATTTTGGCGGTTCCTATTTATATGTTATGGCGTTTAGCCCGCAAGCGACTATTCGTACAAGGAGGTTAAGTGTTTGTTTTATCCATCATTGTTCATTGATTATTTCAAGACATATATGAAAACGCGCTTGACCTACCGGTCTGATTTCTGGGTGGAAATACTCTCGGATTTCATGTTTCAGGCGCTGAATTTATTGTTCATTATCGTGGTCTTTCAGCATACAGCTCTTCTGGATGGGTGGACACGTGATGAGATCATTTTCGTTTATGGTTATTTCATGGTGCCTTACGGGGTGTTTACTACCTTTTTTAACTTATGGAATTTCACTGAGAAGTACATTGTTAAAGGAGAGATGGACCGTATCCTGACAAGACCAGCCTACAATTTAACACAGTTGTTGCTTGAGAATATGGATCCAGCCTCCATGTTTGGAAGTATAACGGGTCTGATCATTATGGGATATGCATGGCTGCAGTTGGATTTGGAACTTATGTGGTACGATCCGTTCGTCTTTATTGTGCTTGTGATCGGCTCAACGCTCATCTATGGCGGTATATATACGGCTTTGACCTCTATTTCGTTCTATTCAGATGCGCCGACAGGTATCGTGCCTTTGATGTATAACATTCAGAATTATGGCCGTTATCCCATTACGATATATAATCGCATCATTCAAATCTTGCTGACCTGGATATTGCCCTTTGCGTTTGTTGGTTTTTACCCTGCAGGTTATTTCATTGACCGTGAAACACTTGGAACACTTGCGCTGCTTACGCCGCTTGTTGGTCTTATTGTGATGAGTATAGGCGTTTTGTTGTGGAATATAGGGATCAGTAAATATCGTGGAGCAGGATCGTAGCTTGATTATAAGAAGCGTGCCATTGGCGCGCTTTTGGCTTTTTTAGTATGATGATGACAAGACATTGTAATTGGAAAGGAGCACCATATAACATGACAGTTCAAGTAGGACAACCTGTGCCCAATTTCTCGCTGCCAGCATCGAGCGGCAAGGAGATAGCGCTGAGTGATTATAGAGGGAAGAAGCTGGTCATTTATTTCTACCCTAAGGATATGACCCCGGGCTGTACGCAAGAATCGTGTGACTTCCGGGACTTTAACGGACAATTTGCACAGTATAACGCAGAGGTGATTGGGATTAGCCCTGACGATCTGAAATCCCATGATAAATTCATAGCAAAGCATGAGCTTCCGTTTCTGTTGCTAGCCGATACAGAGCAGAAGGTTTGTGATTTGTTTGATGTGTGGAAGCTTAAGAAAATGTTCGGCAGAGAATATTACGGTGTAGAGCGTTCAACGTTCCTAATTGATGAAGAGGGAACACTGGCCAAAGAATGGCGGAAGGTAAAAGTCAATGGCCATGTGCAGGAAGTGCTTGAGGCGGTAAAAGCGATATAATACAATGTTGGATTGGGAGTCTGATCCATTCAAAGGGGAGGTCTTCCTAATTCATTCAACACTGAGATAAATAACCATAACAACAGAAATGGAATAAGACAGGCTGCTGCTACTAACAGGACAAAGACCTTTGTACTCAACTTTTTACGCATATGTAAATCAATTTCATGATGTGCTGTTTTGCTTGTTATGAAATTGATTTGTGTACACCCCTTTCATGTTATGCTACCCGAGAACCATTGTAGATGATTTAATACAGTCTAGGAAGTTGTAAATAGTTCCATCTAATTATGCAAGGAAGGAGCATCCAAAAAGTCAAAAAAACGACTTTGGACAGCCCCTTCCTTATTTCTTTCGTGAAGTTCAATTACAAAGATCAATTCAGTTCATCAACTGGCGTAAATTTGACCCAATCATAGTATGCGTGAACGGGTGTATGCCTTCTGGTCAATATGACTAAGTTTAATTTATCGTTTTTTGTGATTCGAACATTCGTTCGCTGACAGACTGTGGTCAATGCTCGTTGATATATTAATATTAGAGCTGCCATAGGAGTTGATTACATTGGAACAAAAGCTTCACCTGAATGTCATTCGATATTGGCAAGTTAGTTACGGCTTACAAACGTTCAAATGGATCCTAATCAGTTGCATGCCGTTGATAATTCGAGCATTTTGGTTACCTGCTTGGGGTTGGTTAATCATGATTTCCTGTCTAGCGATAACATTTTTTTTCATCAAAGGACTTGCCTTCATTTGTTTCGGAGTCTACAGAAAATACTCTCGAAGAAGCTATCTATTAGGTGATGACGAGCTGATGATTCGATGGGGGAATGTATGGTCAGATAATTCGTCCATTATTCCGCTTAGCCGGGTGCAGCATGTGGATCAAGAACAAGACATGCTTGCCAAACGATTGGGATTATCGGAATTGACCATTACAACTGCTGGAGATCATCACTATATTGTGGGACTGACAGAAGAGGATGCCTCTCGGCTGCGCAGGCAAATCAATAACATTAAAATCGAGCAAAGCTGGGTGTACAGGTTGGTCGGGATTGCTAACGTTGAACTTCAAACGAGTGATTCCAATGCTGACTTATCCTGTTGGATGCCTCGCACAAGAATGGCCAGGCCCAGTTGTCGCAGGCAGAAATTGAAAGCGAAATTGATGACTTAATGGGACGTATGTCAGATGAACATAAGCTGCTATTAAATGATCCCAGAATGAAAGCTAAAGTGAAACATACCATGCATCAATATGCTCAATATGCTCAATATGCTAATTAACTAGTTCAATCAGGGGTTGTGCACGCGAATATTCATCAATTACGGTGTGAGCCTTCGACTGAATTGACGCATGAACAACGGGAACAATCGTCGTGGACGCAGTTTACGGCCAGGAACTACATGGAATATGAGGGAGCAGGAGCCCATGAATCCATGATTGAAGATGATCAACTTGAACACAATGTTAAAGTGATACGTGAGATCATAGACAAGGTTGTGCTGCAAAGAACAACTTAAACGCAAAGGGGGTGTCCAGTCGAAGTGTTCGGCTTGGATACCCCTTTGATGTTTAAGCACTTTAACTATTAACGTCCTTGATTGATTATATAACATCGGTCAATTAAATAATCTTAAATTATTTTTTTGCTTGGGCTAAAAATATATGAATCTAGTCATACTGGAGACTGGCCTCCCATATACTCTATCAACATGAAAAATTGGTAGAGAAAGCGGAGGTATTTTTTATGTCAGATGTGAAGCGATGCATTACGTATAAATTTTCTTGCAGCTTAAAACGGGTTGTTATTCTTCTTATGATAGCTTTGCTGTGTATCACGGCACCATTCCAGATGACCGCCCAAGCTAAATCGACAGCTTCAAGTGATGTCTATGCCAGCCTTTTAAAAGGAGATAAAATCACCTTTCCGTCCCATTCTTCGACACCGGAGCTGAGGACAGTGTATTTAACTTTCGATGATGGTCCGGGTCGTTATACCGAAGAAGTGCTGGACCTATTACAAGAGGAAGGTATTCCAGCGACCTTCTTCGTTTTAGGTGAACTAGCAGCCTCCTATCCTGATTTGATCAAACGCATCGTGAATGAAGGCCATACGTTGGGTAATCATACGTATAACCATAAATACGCTGAAATCTATCGTGATTTTGCAGGCTTCTGGAATCAATTGAAAGAGACAGAGGGGATACTCGCTGAGATTGCAGAGGTTCGGCCTCGCATCGTCAGAGCTCCTGGAGGTACTTATACGAATTTTGACAGCTTTTATTTCTATTATTTGCAATCGGCAGGGTATAAGATTTTTGATTGGACGGTGGATAGCAGTGATTCCAAACGGAAGGATGTCCCTGCGAGCGAAATCATCCTGAATGTTAAGAGGGCCCCGCTTACCCATGAAATGATTGTATTAATGCATGATGGCGGTGCACATCGGGAGACAGTGAAGGCACTGCCTGAGATTATCCAATATTTTAAACAGGAGGGTTATACATTCAGCTCCATTACGGAGGATACGAATGAAGTTAACTTTCGCGTAGGACCTTCCAAGTGGGAGCGTGAATACAATGCATCCAAGCATGCTGAATATGAATCTATGATTAAAGAACGTGTACCTTATCCTGGATATGAGCAATTGTTAGCGGATCAAGGCGCAATGGCGATTCGGGAATCGGCAGCCCTATTACCCTTTGCTAGTCAGTATAATGAACGAACTTTAGTCATTTCAGGGCAAGGGATCGCCATGAAGTTTTCAAGTGAGGATTACGAAATAAATGAGGATCGGCTTATGGTGCCTCTAAGAGATATGGTGAATGTACTCGGCGGACACATTGAATGGAAACCCGATCGAGAAACCGCTGTAGTAGGCATAGGTCAGTCTATCTATGAATTTCAACTATCGAATGAACATATGACCGCTTATACCGCAGCAGGTCAGTTTCATCAGCTTCAAAGCAGCAGCATGAAGTTAAGAAAAGGGAGGTTGCTGGTACCCCTGAGAGATGTATTAAGCCTGCTAAACTATGAAATAACGGATTACAGTGAGACGGCAGAGCAGCATGAAGTGCGCTTCCGTTCTAAGCCAGACTATGTGCTATAGTTATCGGCCATGTTGTCTCGAATGCTATTAATTAAAGTTTAAAATCATAGAACAATGGGAATCCTAAGATACAAGATTCTAATTGCCAGGGCAGCCCTTGGGTTGAATGGCACGAAGGAGGCACATTGTTACTATGACGAAATCATTGCCGTTAGATTATACGCTCCCCTTGTTGCATCAATGGATTGAGCAGATAGAAAAAGTGATATTAGGCAAAAGAACGACAATTGAGCAAGCGATCATTGCCCTATTATGTCAGGGGCACATTCTATTAGAAGATGTTCCGGGTGTAGGGAAAACTATGTTGATACGAACACTGGCCAGAACGGTCAGTTGTGAGGTTCAGAGAGTTCAGTTTACGCCTGATTTGCTGCCGTCCGATATAACGGGCGTATCGATCTATAATCAACAAACCCAAGCATTTGAGTACCGTCCCGGTCCGATTATGGCTAATATGGTGCTGGCTGATGAAATTAATAGAACCTCGCCCAAGGCACAGGCAGCACTATTGGAAGTGATGGAGGAGAAGAAGGTTACAGTCGATGGTGCAACACATTCACTGCCTAGCCCTTTTATGATTATGGCAACGCAAAATCCTATGGATTTTGAAGGGACGTACCCGCTGCCAGAAGCGCAGTTAGATCGATTCTTGCTTAAGCTTACTATGGGATATCCGGCCAAAGAGCATGAGAGTTTAATGCTTGAGCAACTAACAGACTCTCACGCTATGAACGATGTGCGTCCTGTCATGATGAAAGATGAACTCGTATTACTCCAGCAGCAAGCCTCGCAAATTCATGTCGATGCCTCATTGAAGGAGTATATTGTTAGCTTGGTTTCATCTACACGTACACATCAGCATATTCGATTAGGTGCAAGTCCCAGGGCTTCAATTGGGTTAATGAAGGCAGCGCAGGCCAAAGCTTTGTTAGCAGGCAGACATTATGTGATTCCAGATGATATTAAAGCGTTAGCAGCAAGTGTGATTTGCCATAGGATTGCACTAACGACAGAAGCACGAATGCTCGGATTAAGCAGAGAGCACATTATGGAGCAGCTTATCACGTCCATTCCTGTCCCAGCATTAAAGTTTGCTGCCGGGCAATAAGGGGTTGATCCATATGTCATGGTTTATACCCTTTATCGTTCTAGTTGCAGGGTGGTCAATAAGTGGTTGGGCGGCATTCACTGCAGGGG
>CAYUSG010000093.1:0-15404 GCA_964447355.1 uncultured Paenibacillaceae bacterium | reverse complement strand
GACCCTAGCCGAAAAGCTAGAGTCATCAACGGAAAGCAATTTCCGAGAAGCTTATGATTAATAAAAGGGGGGAAATGCTATGACCTATAATGAAAAACAAAGAAAAATCGTTTTAGATTTAGCAGTTACATTAGATAGCTTTATTGAAGGGAAACACGGAGAAATAGATTGGTGTATCATGGACCCAGATATGGAGTTTAATCAGTTCTTAAACCAAATTGATACGATATTCTATGGTAGAAAAAGCTACGACCAATGGGGGCAGTATATTCCAAAACCCGAAGACTCTGATACGGACAAGGACATGTGGGAACGGGTTCATAGCAAAGAGAAATATGTATTCTCTAGAACGCAACGAGAACCTGATGGTACCGCGATATATATTCATGATAATATTCTGGAGGAAGTAACTAAATTAAAGGAAAAACCCGGTAAGGATATCTGGCTGTACGGCGGGGCAAGTCTGATCACTACATTTATCAACTTAGGATTGGTTGATGAATACAGATTATCTGTTCATCCTGTGGTTTTGGGAGAAGGCAAGCCGCTGTTTACGGATATCAAGCAGAGATTAAATTTACAATTGGCTCATACAAAAACGTTCGCTTCGGGTGTGATTCAACTCATTTATCATGCTTAAACAATTCGAGGGTATCCAAAGCTAAAAACTAGCCTGGATACCCTCTTTTTCTTAAGTCTATGAATCCATTATTTATTCAGGATATACTATAATCTTCAACGTTCCTGTCTTATCCTGCAGTGCTTTTTCGAATGCTCCTGCTGTATCGTTTAGATGATATTTGCCTGTGACGATTTGGTCTATATCAACTGCTTTCTTAGATAAGATTTCAATTGAAGCGGGGTAAGTGTGATGATAGCGAAACACACCTCTTAGATCAATCTCACTATCAACAATATGCGAAATATTCACAGGAACTTCATCTTGTGGAGACATGCCTACGATGACGACGCGGCCGCCTCGTTTCACAGAAGCTACGGCGCCCTGAACCGCAGCGGGATGACCCGCTGTATCAATGGCAACATCAGCACCCTGCCCTATGATCTCCTGCACCTTAGACGCAAGATTCTCATGTCGTAAATTTATCGTATGGGTAGCCCCCAGCTTCAGTGCCATATCCAGCCTGCTTTGTTCAAAATCCACCCCTATGATAATACTTGCTCCAGCCAGCTTGGCATTGGCAACGGTCAGCAGGCCAATCGGTCCCATTCCCATGATCACTACGGATTCGTCCTGCTTTAACTCACCGCGGCGCACGGCATGCAGCCCAACTGAGAACGGTTCGACCATCGCCGCTGTCTCATAAGACATATCCTCGGGGATCGGGAACACTAAATCTGACCGCATCGCTACATATTCACAAAAGGCACCGTCGTAAGGCGGAGTAGCTAGAAACTCAACATGCGGACAAAGATTGTAACGATTTGTTTTACAATATTCACACGTTCCGCAAGTAGCTCCCGGTTCAATCGCAACACGCTGACCGACCTGTAAATGAGACACGTTAGCTCCCACTTCAACGATGTCGCCTGATGCTTCGTGTCCTAATATAATAGGTTGTTCTACCACATACCTGCCAATCTTTCCATGCTCGTAATAGTGAACGTCAGACCCGCACAAGCCTATCGCTCGTAAACGGATTAGAACCTCATTTTCTTTTGGAGTTGGAATTTTGATTTGTTTGAGCTCTATCTGTTTTGGGCTTAGCAGCACAGCCGCGTTCATCGTTGCAGTATCCATCTTTCTCTCCACCCCTGTATATTATTTGAAAGAATAGGACTTCCATTTCATAACGGTACTGCGAAGCATCGCGATGAAATGGATTCATAGTCCTGAATTATGGTGCTAAGTACGCATCCACATTGTCCTGAGTCACTAATTCAAAAGGAATCTCATAATACTTCTCAAGCTCTTCACCTTGAGCCGCTTTGATCGCCATTTCAATGACGGTCTCACCTTGAGCTTTTGCATTTTGGAATACAGTTGCAATCATGTCTCCATTTTTCACAGCTTCTAATGCATCTTTAACACCATCAACTCCAACTACAGGGATGTCATTCATACCTCTGGCGTTTAATGCATTTAACGCCCCAATAGCCATTTCATCGTTCTGCGCAATAACAGCATCAATGTCTTCTCCGTGGGTTTGAATCCAGTTTTCCATAATAGTCATCGCTTCTGCTCTGGACCAGTTCGCTGTTTTCTCAGCAATCACTTTTACATCTGGATAGTTGGCAAGCACATTGTAGATCCCTTCTTTTCTTCCCACTTGTCCGGTTTGACCAATAGGTCCTTCAAGAATCACTACATTGCCTTTACCGCCAATGGCATCCATAATTTGTTGGGCTTCTGTTTCACCAGCCATAGGGTCGGGTGATCCTACATAAGTGACTAGCTTCTCTGCCGTTAAGAACGCGTTAACACCCAGCACTGGAATACCGCCATCAACAATTTGATTCACAGTATCATTTAATGCATTTTCATCAATGGGATTCAGAATGATTGCATCAACCTGTTGGCTTTCTAAATTACGAAGCTGGGAAATCGCTGTGCTTACATCGTAATTTCCATCCATCACGATAAGCTTCACACCTAATTCGTCAGCTTTTGACTTCATGGCGTCGGTTAAATTCGTAGCATATTCACCTTGCAAACCATACACTTGGAAACCTAACGTTATTTGCTCATTCCCATCAGCTGTTCCTTCTGCATTTCCGCTGTTTTGACTTACCTCTTCACTCGATCCGCAAGCAGCAAGGACAAGCACTAACAGAATGGACATCATCACTAAACCTAACTTTTTCTTCATCTTCATTTCCCCTTTTCATATTGATTTTGTATATAATTTCTGACTAGCTTCTCTTGCGATCCACTAATACAGCAATTACTATGATGGCACCCTTGACGACTTGCTGCCAGTAAGATGATACCCCTAACAGATCCAAGCCATTGTTAAGAACACCAATAATAAGTGCTCCCACCAAGGTTCCCCACAAACGGCCCCGGCCGCCTGCAAGACTTGTTCCGCCGATGACGACGGCCGCAATAGCATCAAGTTCATAAGAGATACCCGATTGAGGCAATCCCCCTGATATACGGGACGTTAGAACAACACCGGCTAAACCAGCCAGCAATCCGCTGATGCAATACACTGCAATTAAAGTCTTATTCACACTAATTCCAGATGTCTTGGCGGCATTCTCATTCCCGCCCACTGCGTAGACGTATCGGCCAAATTTAGTCCGATAGAGCACAACGGAACATATCATAAAGACGATGGCAATAATCCATACAGGAATGGGAATACCCAGCAACGTGCCTGATGCAATAACTAAGAAGCTGTCCGTTAAGTTAGATATAGGACGACCATCACTATAGATGAACGTGAATCCCCTCGCCGCTGCCATCATGCCTAATGTGACGATAAAGGGAGCCACCCTTCCTTTGGCAACTACGATCCCGTTCACTGCCCCAAGTAATAGACCCGCACCCAGACCAGCAAGCACAGCCAGAAATGTGTTGCCATCATCCCCTGTTGCAAATGATGCGGATACAATCCCGGCAAAAGCCAGCACTGAACCTACAGAAAGGTCAATCCCGCTTGTTAGAATGACGAAGGTCATACCAATGGCAAGAATCACGTTAATGGAAACCTGTCTGAATAAGTTCATCAAATTGGATGTGGTAAGGAAATTAGGACTTAGAATCGTAAGCGTTACAACCAGGATGATTAAAGCAATAAGAATCCCATATTCAGAAAAGAAATGGTTAAAACGCTCTCTAGTCGATCCTTTCTCCGTCACGTTATTGATTTTGCTTCTCGTTAATATACGAATCATACTGAGCCCTCCAACTAGTCTGGTGTAGCAAGACTTAGAATCTTCTCTTGCGTAGCTTCCTCTGCATTAAGAACCCCGGTAATACGGCCATCACAAAACACAACAATGCGGTCACTCATACCCAGCACTTCCGGCATTTCCGAGGAAATCATGATGATTGAGTAGCCTTCTTCTGTTAACCGATGCATTAATTTATAAATCTCTGTTTTGGCGCCGATATCGATCCCCCGTGTCGGTTCATCCAAAATTAAGATGTTCGGCTTTGTGAGAAGCCATTTCGCAAGAACAATCTTCTGCTGATTTCCGCCGCTAAGCGTTTCAACGCGCTGGTTGCTATGATGTGTCTTGATCCTTAACGTTGCTATCATCTCATCCACCGTCTGATTCTCGGTGTGGCGTTTGACAAAAGGTCCCGCGCTGACTTGTTCCAATGTTGATAAAGTCATGTTGGCTTTTACCGTCATAGGAAGCACCAAACCTTCGCCTTTACGATCCTCTGTGACGAGCGCAATCCCGTGTTTAATAGCGTCCTTGGGGCCTTTGATCTTGACATTCTGATCCTTGATCTTGATGGAGCCTTCCATCATAGGCGATAACCCGAATAAAGCTTTGACTAGTTCCGTTCGGCCTGCTCCCATTAAGCCGGTGAAACCCAAAATTTCCCCTTTTCTTAATTGAAAGCTGATCTGCTTAAATTTCCTTTGGTCTGATATATTGTTAACTTCTAACACAACTTCATTTTTAAGCGCTTTCTTTTTGTTCGGATAAACCTCGGTTAGCTCTCTACCGACCATGTGTTTTATTAATTGTCCTTGTGTTAAGTCTGCTGCAGGGTGCGTAGCAATGTATTCGCCATCTCGGAAAATCGTAATTTCATCAGATATTTTGAAGATTTCATCCATTTTGTGAGAGATATAGATGATGCCTTTTCCGTCGGCCTTTAACCTTCTAATAATCTTGAACAGCTGTTCCACTTCCTTATCAGCGAGGGAGGACGTAGGCTCATCCATAATAATAACTTTAGAGTTATATGAAACCGCCTTCACAATTTCGACCATTTGCGTTTCTGAAATGCTAAGCTTGCTCATCTTGCGCAGCGGATGAATATCCAGGCCTAAATCCTCGAACATCTTTCTTGTTTTCCTGTACATCTTCTTATAGTTGATGAAAGGTGTGCCGGGATACGTCGGTTCTCTGCCAAGGAATACATTCTCGGCAACTGACATGTCAAGTACAGGGCTTAATTCCTGATGAATCATTGCGATCCCCAGATCCAAGGCTGCTTTGGGCGAAGGCAATTCTATGGGCTTGCCATCCATCATCATCTTACCTTCGTCCGGCTTGTAGATGCCGGTTAAGATTTTCATCGTCGTAGACTTGCCTGCCCCATTCTCTCCCATTAAGGCGTGAACCGTTCCACTGCGAAGCTTCAAGCTAATGTTGTGAACGGCTTTGACGCCGTTGAATCGTTTGGTAATGCCTTGCAATTCAATTAATGCTGGTACAGCCATAAGACACCTCCAAGCTTAAACGTTTTAGTTATTTTCAAAAAAAGATGGCTTAAGACGAATGATGTTGATCCTTCAACCTTGATTTACACGAGGATTTTGCAACATACTCACCTAACACTCATTCAATCCACTTAAACGTTTAAGTGTTATGGTTTTAAGAAAAGCTTCTATCGAAGCCTATCAATGATGTGCATTCGTGCTTTTAATGTAGCTTTTCTTGAAACATCAGAAAGCTTGAGCTCCGCTCAAAACGTATACTTCCTGATGTTTTAAATAAGACCAATACATAACGTTATGTAATTGATCTTAAAGATTGTCGATGAATGAATTGCATTTCCAGAATCGTCGTCGTGATTTCATCTTCTTCTTTATATTTTTTAAGCGCTTGAACAGCATGCTTTCCCATTTGAACCGCTGGCTGTGACACAATTGAGAACGGCGGATCGGTAATTTCCTGCCAAGGGTGATCATCAAACCCGATAAAGCTCATGTTCCTAGGAATGGCAATCTTATGTTCCTTTAAGGCTTTCACGGCACCGATCATTAACAAATGATTCGTCGCGAATATCGCTGTTGGTGGGTCTGCTATTGCCATCATGTGCATGACAGCCTGGTAGCCGCCCTTGATCTGAGCTTGAGAGCCGCTGTAATCTCCGCCATATACCATCAATGACTCATCCACAGCAATGCCATGAGTGTTCAGCGATTGCACATACCCTTCTCTCCGCTGCAAAGTAGTACTAATTCCCGGAGAGGCCAGTATCACTCCAATTCTTCTATGTCCATTCTCAATTAAGACCTCTGTTGCATGTCGGCTGCTTTCCACGTTGTTGGCTTTCACAACCGGAAGATTAGCCTCAGGAATTTCCCTGTCTATGAGCACCATCGGAACCTTCTGCAGCTGCTCAGGGATATAGAGCTTACTCGTCACTGGGGCAAGGATGATACCGCTTACTTGTTGCGCGGAAAGCAAATTAATGACTTCATTCTGTCGTTTCTCGCTCTCCTCTGAAGTCGCAACAACGACCTGCCAGTTATATTTCTGGCACTCTTCATGTACACCAGCAAGAATTTCTGTAAAAAATGGGTTGTTATCCGGGATAATTAATCCCACCAAATTACTAATCCCTACTTTTAAACTTCGTGCAGATTCATTTCTCGAATAACCTAAACGCTTGATCGCCTCGTTCACACGATCAATTGTTTTCTTGCTCGCTTCATTCTTGTTGTTGAGAACATTTGAAACTGTGGCAATGGATACATTAGCTTCTTTGGCTACATCATATAAAGTTGGTTTCTTCTTCTTCTCCAATGATCTTAACTCCCAGCTTCTTAAACGTTTAAGTTCTACGCTTTCATTTAATCACAAACTAGAAATAGTTGTCAATCTATTTTCTATATTATCTCCTCTCGATCATCATTTCTATACAACACTTCTACTTCTACTCCTGCTGCTGCTCAATCATGCAAATATTTCAAGTCTTTTTTGAAAAGACTACCCCTAGGAATCAATTACATCATTAGCAATACAGCGCATTATGAAATTGATTATAAGCTATTCGCAGCTCCTCCGCTAAAGACTAACTGAATGATAAGGAGTGATCATATGACTTCCATCCCTATTGGTATGATTGGCTATAAATTTATGGGTAAAGCACACAGTCATGCTTACCGGGATTTGCCTATGTTTTTCCCTAATATTCCGCATCCAGTGATGAAAATGATCTGTGGAAGGAACGCGGATGGGGTTGCAGCGGCCGCCCGCCAGTTCGGCTGGGAACAATTCACCACGGATTGGCGCAGCTTAATTGAAAGCCAAGATATAGACCTCGTAGACATTAATGCTCCCAGCGATGCCCATAAAGCTATCACGTTGGCTGCTGCCCAAGCTGGTAAACATGTGTTCTGCGAGAAACCGCTTGCCCTCACACTGCAAGATTCGAGAGAGATGCTTCAGGCTGTTGAATCTGCTGGTGTTAAACATATGGTGGGCTTCAACTACCGTTTCGCACCTGCGGTGATGCTCGCCAAAAAGCTCGTTGACGAAGGACGACTGGGCGACATTTATCATTTCAGAGCTTGGTTTCTGCAGGATTGGATTGTTGATCCCGAATTCCCTCTCGTATGGCGACTTCAAAAAGACATTGCCGGATCGGGGTCACACGGCGATTTGGGTGCTCATCTGATTGACTTAGCGCATTATTTGATCGGGGACATGATTGAGGTCATTGGCATGAATGAAACCTTCATTAAAGAAAGGCCCTTGCCGTCCGAGATGACGGGCTTATCTGCTAAAGGAAGCATAAGCAGCGCCAAAGGTCCCGTCACTGTAGATGATGCCACGTTATTTATGACCCAATTCAAAAGCGGCGCACTGGGCAGTTTCGAATCGACTCGATTTGCAACAGGCCATCGTTGTACCAATGCGTTTGAAATCAACGGCAGTCAAGGCAGTGTAAAGTTTGATTTTGAACGCATGAATGAACTGCAAGTCTACCTCGCAGAAGACGCAGATGATGTACAGGGCTTTCGCCGCGTACTCGCTACGGATCCTGCTCATGCGTATGCAGATGCGTGGTGGCCGCCTGGTCATACGATCGGGTATGAGCATACCTTCATTCATGAAATGGTGGAGCTGATGACAGCCTTTCAAGAGGACCGCCTGCCAGTACCAAATTTCTATGATGGTGTGAAGTGTCAGGAAGTTCTGGAGGCGGTGGAACGCTCCGTTGAACAAAGGCGCTGGGTGACTATAAACGAAGTTTAATATGACTACAGGGAGTTACATGATGATGAAGAAAAAAGCATTAATCGTTTGGGGCGGCTGGGATGGCCATGAACCGCAGCAGGTCGCTGAACTATTCCGAACCATTTTGGAGGAAGAACGGTTTGAGGTCGAAGTCTCAGATCACCTGGAGGCTTTCTCCGATCGAGACAAATTGAAATCGCTGGATCTCATTGTACCGCACTGGACGATGGGGGACATTGATAAACAATATGTGGTTAATGTGTCTGAAGCCGTCATTAGCGGTGTCGGTCTTGCTGGATGTCATGGCGGTATGTGCGATGCCTTCAGACAAAATGTCGACTGGCAATTTATGACTGGAGGCAATTGGGTCGCACATCCTGGCAATGACGGGGTAGAATACATGGTTAATGTTAAGCATTCATCCAGTCCGCTGCTAGATGGTATTGAAGATTTCAAAGTAAAGAGTGAGCAATATTATTTGCACGTTGATCCAGCGGTCGAAGTCCTTGCCACTACCCGCTTCCCCACCTTACCTGGACCTCACAGCCTGAACAAGGCGGTTGATATGCCGGTCGTTTGGACGAAGCGCTGGGGGCTTGGCCGAGTTTTCTACAATGCCTTGGGCCATGTGGCAAACATCGTTGCTATGCCGGAAGTTTCATTGATCATGCGCCGCGGCTTCCAATGGGCCGCCGAAGGCAAATCATTATATGCTGGGCAGCAACCGCCAGTCTACCGCCATGCTGGAAGTGAACAAGTCAGAATATATTCCGGTATGGGAGACAGTCAATAACCTCAACCCATCCCATAACAGCAGGAGGTCAATCTTATGAATACAATCAAAGTCGGCATCATTGGCTGCGGTAATATCAGCGCCATTTATTTTAACAATTGCAGCCAATTTAAATCACTTGAAGTTATAGCGTGTGCTGATCTTGATGTGGAACGCGCCAAGGACAAAGCCAAGACGTATCATATTCCTCAAGCTCTAACTGTGGAAGCTTTATTAGCCCATCCCGATATTGATCTCATCATAAATTTAACTATCCCAGCTGCACATGCCGAAGTATGCATCAGAGCGCTGGAATCAGGGAAGCACGTCTATGTCGAGAAGCCCTTAGCCGTTTCGCGTGAAGAAGGTCTTCGCATACTAGAGACAGCCCAAGCCAAAGGTTTGCGGGTTGGCAGCGCACCGGATACCTTCCTTGGCGGCGGGATTCAGACTGCGCTTCATCTCATCGAACAAGGAGCGATTGGTCGGCCGATTGGCGCATCTGCCTTTATGATCGGCAGGGGCCATGAACACTGGCATCCAGATCCTGCGTTCTACTATCAAGCGGGCGGCGGGCCGATGTTCGATATGGGGCCGTACTATTTGACGGCCTTGGCTGTTTTGTTAGGCCCCATGAAACGAGTGTGCGGTTCGGCGAGAATCAGTTATCCTCAGCGCACGATCAGCAGTGAACCCAAGAGAGGAACGTCTATATCCGTTGATATCCCTACACATATATCAGGTGTCATTGATTTTGAATCCGGTGCCATCGCCACCTTAACTACCAGTTTTGATGCATTCGGAGGCACCTCATTGCCGCATATTGAAATCTACGGCAGTGAAGGAACCTTGCTGGTTCCTGACCCGAATACATTCGGGGGAAAAGTCATGCTTCGCAAGCGAGATGATGAGACCTTCAATGACATCGCTCTGACACATGGCAATACTGACAATTGCCGCGGGATCGGCGTAGCCGATATGGCTTCAGCCATTCTGATCGGCGGGCAGCATCAAGCAAACGGGCAGCTGGCTTATCATGTACTCGAGGCCATGCACGGCTTCCACGATGCATCCGCCAGCGGGCACTATTATCCATTGTCCAGTACATTTAACCCGCTCCCTTCACTAGCCAAAGATTACAACCCTTTTATTCCATCTTAATTAAAAAAGTAAAGAGGGGCATTCGCCCCTCCCCTATACTCATATATGGATATACCCGATCTTACTCCCCCGATTGAATCAATTACAAACTCTGTGTCACACCGGAATTCACAGCATGTTGCCCGAAAAATCGGTCTACTTCTTTGATTCTTTCAGGCAGCGGAGGATGCGTTGAAAGCATGTGACTGAACCAGACAAAGAATCCTGTTTCCTGATCATGCTGGTACAAAAAGTCCGACACATTCACCTGTTTATACAGCTCTTTTCCAACTGCCAAAATCGTAAGTGCATTAACAGCAGCATTTGGATTTCCAATCTGTGCCGCCGCTATACGATCACAGGTATATTCACACGCCCGGGAATAGGCCTTTCCCAAGAAAGGAACCCAAAGGGCGGGAAACAGCAGCATATCTTTCGTCATGTGATTACGCTGAATGTGTGCTAGTTCATGGGCGATGACAAAATCAAGCTCTTCCCTGCTCCGATCAACAAGTTCAAAAATATCAGAATATAAAACTACGAAATTTCTCCCAAAAAAACGGGAAGCAAATGCATTTAATGCTCCCTCTTGTTCAATAATGAACACGTCGGGAATTTGCTGAATGTCCATTTTCCTACACATATCCACCACGCGTTCGTTAATATCAGGGAATTGATGCTGTGATAATTTCACGCCATTATTTCGATAATTAGCAATGTATAACCCACGCATGAAGAATGCGATAATGAAACCGATCGCTATGTAGAAAATGCCTACTACTGAAAGAATTAGCACAAGGTAAGTAAGTATGCTTAAAATGAGTGACACCGCATAAAAGGTTGATTCGTTATCGTGAACTAAATTACGGTTCAACTACCTCCATCTCCTTCCCAACACATGAAAAAGGAGGATGTCCCTTGTTTGGAAACATCCCCTGCTTGCTAAGTCCTTACATTGTTGATGCCAGAAGTCCAAAAATAATAACACCAAATATGATATACAGACCGATTCCAACTGCAGCGACCAACAGGCCGGCTTTTGCCCAATTTGCTTTGTTAGGATTGACTCCGCCCCCAAAGGCCCATACGAACAGCATGATAATATTCACTAAGGGAATCACCATGATAATCGAAGTAATCACCCAATCCTTGATCGTCATGACCGGTGCCGTTTCGACATTGGAAGCATATTGCGGTTGATAATTCGTTTGTTGTGCAACTTGTTGTTCCATGATTTCACCCCCTTCAGTTTTTTCCAAAATCTTGAGATAGTTACTTTCGTTAGGATACTCCAACTCTAAACGGTTTTCAACTATTGTTTTCGTAATCCGCTGTATTTTTTGAAGCAGGTCCCCTGCAAAGATAATTCAGACTTCATACCAGGTCTAATTAACGAGAGCCATCCATATGTTAATGAAGAAGGGGGGAAATCAGTGAAAAAACGATCAATCTTTATAGCAGCAGCCATGAGTTTGTTCATGGTCACAACGCCGGCTTTAGCCAGCGTACCAGGTGTTGATTCATCAATGGAAGGTGCGAAGAAAGGGATCGTAGCCGTCTCTCATCCATTAGCCGCAGAGGCTGGAATTAAAGTGCTGGAGCAGAGTGGTAATGCCGTAGATGCTGCAGCAGCCATTCAACTGTCTCTGAATGTGGTAGAACCCATGATGTCAGGAATTGGCGGCGGCGGATTTATGATGATTTACCTTAAGGAACAGAACACGATGACCGTCATTGATAGTCGGGAAATGGCCCCGCAACAGGTTACACCGCTGCTATTCCTTGATGACATGGGGCAGCCGCTTCCATGGTTTGAGCGTCACACCAGCGGAAAAGCCGTGGGTGTGCCCGGTACCTTAAAAGGAGTGGAGACAGCTCTAGAACAATACGGCACTATGTCATTATCAGAGGTTATCGATCCTGCAATTACTTATGCTGAACAAGGGATTCAAGTCAATTGGTCGATGGCTCAATACATCCAGGAAAATATAGAGAAGCTTCAACAATATGGGACCGCTGGCGAGGTATTTGTTCCCAATGGGCAGCCGTTACAAGAAGGCGATCTACTGCTTCAGCCTGATCTGGCAAAAACACTGAAGCTGATAAAGGCTGATGGCGCTGCCGCTCTTTATGATGGCGAAATTGGGGAAGCTATGGTCAATGAGGTGCAGAAACGCGGAGGCTCCATGACAGTTGAAGATTTACAGAACTATGCCGTTAAAGAAAGAGAGCCCGTGATGGGTGAATACCGCGGTTATGAAATTGCATCCATGTCGCCGCCGAGCTCAGGCGGGTTGACGGTCATACACATTTTGAAGTTGATGGAAGGCTATGATGTTAACAAAATGGGCATCAATTCTGCTGAATATCTACATAGATTCATTGAAGCCATGCACCTTGCTTACGCTGATCGTGCAGCCTATATGGCGGATGAGGATTTTTATCCTGTACCAAAGCAGGGCTTACTGCATGATGATTATATCTCGGAGCGGCGGGAACTGATTCATCCCAATCAAGCAGCAGCCGTAGTGAGCGAGGGGGACCCTTGGCAGTACGATGATACAAATGGGGTCGATATGCCTTCAGTAATGGAAGAAACACCTACCGGCCAAACTACGCATTTCTCAGTGATGGATCAATGGGGCAATATGGTGTCTTATACGACAACTATTGAACAGGTATTCGGTTCAGGTATTATGGTGCCAGGCTATGGCTTCATGCTGAATAATGAAATGACAGATTTTGATGCAGTGCCGGGCGGTGTTAATCAAGTTGAACCGGGTAAACGTCCGCGAAGCAGCATGTCCCCTACACTAGTAATTAAGGATGGCCAGCCCTTTATGGCAGTAGGCTCACCTGGCGGACCCACCATCATCGCATCCGTGGCTCAAACGATCATGAATGTTATTGATCATCAATTACCGATCCAACAAGCCATACTCAAGCCGCGCATATACTCCAGCAACTATCCGACCGTTCGCTGGGAAGCTGGAATTGAGCAAGATGTCATCCTCAAGCTGTTAGCCATGGGGCATCAATTTGAAGAGGCCCCTCAGGATATTGGCAACGTTCAAGCAGTCATCTATGATGATGAAACAGGAACGATGTATGGCGGTGCAGATAATACTCGAGAAGGGACCGTGTTGGGCGTTGATGCTGGCTCCTTCATTGTTGAACAACCTATGGATGAACAACCACTATTAGAGAAAGCGCCGTTTAAACTGAAAGTAAACGGCACAAGCTACCCATTCTTGGCTTCCCAGCTCTTGATGAGAGATGGAACCAGTTATGTGCTTGCCGATAAATTGATGCTGGGGCTTGGACTCCATGCCGATTTAGTTCAGCCTGAAGTGCAGACGATTGATGGCCAAAGCTATTTGCCTGTCAGAACAGTTGCCGAAGCACAAGGGTATAAGGTGTTCTGGGATAGAGAGAAGCATGAGGTGCTGCTCATGAAAGAGCAGACTCAAGTCATCACAGATGTACAGAAGCATTATAGTGAAGATCATTTCAAAATAACGAACTAACACTAAAGCTGTCTCAGTCACGGACTGGGGCAGCTTATATTTTCATGATAGTTTTTTCGAATCTTATGTACTTGATCAAAAATAGAAGCGGGGTCGTCACCCGCTTCTATTTTATGATAATATTATCTCTAAATTATGCCCACCATACCTCAAGCGGAGATTCTTTTAATCGACATTCATTTAGAAAATCAACGGCTTTGCTCAAACCTTCATGAATGGATGTCAAGCCATCCTCATGCTCGATACTGATCGATCCTTCATATCCGGCCATACGCAGTGTACTTATGATGTCCTTCCACACCATCTGGTCATGCCCATAACCTACACTGCGAAACGTCCAGGAACGTTCTAGCCACTGGGTATATGGCTTCGTATCAAGCACGCCATGTCGCGCCACGTTTCTAGCAGCTATATTGGTATCCTTCGCATGGAAATAAAACAATGCCTCATTCTCCGTTAACAGCCTTATTGCTTCGAGGACATCGATCCCTTGCCAGAACAAATGGCTGGGATCTAGGTTCGCTCCGAGGTTTGGACCTGTCGCTTCACGCAGCTTTAAACACGTTTCGGGGTTATACACCAAGAATCCGGGGTGCATTTCCAATGCTATTTTGACCCCACGCTCTCTTGCGAACCGTTCTTCTTCGCGCCAATAGGGGATCGCAACCTCTTCCCACTGCCATTTTAGGGTTTCCAGATATTCTGGCGGCCACGCACAAGTAACCCAATTTGGGCGTTCAGATTGATCACTATCTCCCGGACAGCCTGAGAAGCCTACAACGGTCTCCACACCTAGCTTCGCAGCAAGCTGTATCGTTTTACGCCAAGCTTCATGATAACCTGATGCCTGCTGCTTATCTGGATGTAGCGGATTACCGTGACAGCTCAGGGCCGAAATGGTAAGTTCCCTGTCCTTAATCGCCTGCTTAAATCGCTCTAGTGCCCCTGTATTATTCAATAGAACATCCGGATCGCAATGTGCACTCCCCGGATATCCGCCTGTACCTAGTTCAATGGTTTCTAATCCGTAAGATTTCACGCGATTTAGCATTTCTTCAAAAGACAGGTCTTGGAACAGTACCGTAAATACACCTAATTTCATTTTATATTCACATCCTAAATGTTCGATCACTCTAGTGCCGCGAGTTTCTCTTTTAAATAATCAATTGAAGTCTTTGCATACCAATCTGGATCTGCTTTTCTAGTATGGAACCCTACTTCCATCGCTAAGTAGCCCTTATAATCAATTTCTTTTAAAGCTTTTAATACAGAATCAAAATTCACAGTACCTTGACCAGGAGGCAGGCGATCGATATCCGAGATGTGAACGTGATGCAATTTATCCCTCATTCTATACACATAATCGCTCGGAACCTCATTTCGATATAATGCATGGAACGTATCAAACATCACCTTCACATTATTCATACCCGTCTGCTCACTAAGCAATAATGCATCATCAGCTGTTTCGATTAAATTACTGTCTGTTGGAGTAGGCTCTACTACTAGCGTTACGCCCAATTCCTTAGCATAATTCGCAATCTCTATGAGGCCTTCCAAACTATAATTCCAAGCATCTGTTTGGGAAGTGCCATAAACTACCCATCCCGCTATATACATAACCGTAGGACATTCCCAGTCATGGGCTAGACGTATGACATCCTTATAGTGCTCAACTGTAAATTTTCGTTCTTCTACGATTGGAGAGCTGGGATTGTTGCCCGGTCCTCCCCCTGGTGCAGGAAGCATGGAGGATACCTTTAAATTTTGGTCTTTAAGCAGCTTCAAAATGGAAGCACGACGCTCTTTAGACACGAAATCCGGCCAAGCATGCGGACTTGCACACC
>CAYUSG010000092.1:0-15498 GCA_964447355.1 uncultured Paenibacillaceae bacterium | reverse complement strand
ATATCGTAGTCGAGGGGCTTGAAGAATTAAAATCTGTAACAATCATTTCTGATCTGCATGAAGACATTGCCACTGCGTTAACCGCTGAACTCGGCCGGGGTATGACCTATATTCATGGCGAAGGGGTATATTCCAAGAAGCCCAAACGTATCATTTATACCATTGTAAGCCGGATTGAATTATCGACCTTAAGAATGATCGTAAATGATATTGATCCCAACGCGCTAATTGCAATTGAGAATATAGCCGACGTATCCGGAAGTAACTTTAGAAAACAGTCTGCACATTAAAAATTACATCATCGTGTCATTGATGAAAATGGGAGGCTGAATATTCAGCCTCCCATTTCGCATCTCACCCTTTGGCTCCTAACTATAATAAGGCACCAGTAAAAAATAAGCTGCAAGAGCGATTAATCCTAGAACAATAGACCAGATACCTAAAGCTTTTTGTCCTCTAGCCACTGCCATGAAACCTAATACAGCACCAGCAGAGCCCAGCACCGCAGGCCACACGAATAACGACGCCAAGGCAAGTATGAGAGCGAGCCAGCCGAGAAAAGCTGGTTTCTCCTCTGCACGTTCGCTTCTCGCCGCTTCACTGTGCTGAGACCGATTATCCTTCGGTTCATTTAAGGGACGCACGGGAATATTCGGCGCGGCAATATCTGCTGCAAATTCCTCATTGTGTTCTTGACGCGGCTTATCTTGTGTTTCCATTGCCTAACCCTCCTTTATTCGCCAAAAAGGAATGGTTCACTTGGTAAAGCACTTAGTTTTTCGATTTAAACGTATGGCAGCATGTGTTTCTTGTGTTTGACGCGGTGTCCTTGTGTTCAGTATCAAACGACTCTCCGGCAAATTCTTCGTTGAAGTTTGCATTTGCATGCTTATCCACTTCAATCATAATGACATCCGCCTGACAATTGTTACCCTGACCCCAGTAAGCGCAATTTGCAACACTGCATTTTACTTCTGGCATCGATATCACCCCCATGATCATCTTCCCCGAATTTAAACCGATCTATTCTTACAAAAACACGAAAAGACGCCAAAATGGCGTCTTCAGGGGAATCGCAGGGTGAATTAGACTTTTTCGCCTTGCATTCTTCGCTGTGTAATGTAATCTGTCTCATAATAAGACAATTCATCCCTCAGTTCTTCGAATACCTTGGAAAGCTCTATAGTCAGATCACGCACTTCACGAGTAGGTTTCTTACGAAAACGGATGGCATCTTGTCCAGTATAGGCATACCGCCCGTCTTCAGAATAGCATTCATGCTTAGGATAGAAAAAGCTATTAACACTGCTATGATAAACATCATAAAGGACCTTTTCCGCGTAATCTACGTTGAAGTTAGGTCTGCGTAAGCTGATGCCTAATCTTTCGTAAGCTGCCTCGGAGAACACCAGGAGGTGACGCATGTCAGCTAAAAATCCGCGATAAAACTCTTCCATTGCCGGATCATTTTCACTATTAAGCACAGGTAATGAATATTGATTCAAGAAAATTTCGGTTTTTGCAATAATTTCTTTTAATTTGGTTCTGGTTGTTTCACAGACATTTTTAACATTGTGCACAGCCATATCCAAGACCTCCCTTAGTCTTAAAATAAATGGAAACCTTTGTGCATGACTCTAGGTTTCTAGATGAATCCAATATGTCTATCCTACCATATATCACGGCGAAACGTAACCAAAAAAGTACCAAACCTTCATGGAATCTCTAGGGCAATCCCTGAATAATAAAATCACACCAAAAACACCCTATAACTATCAATTGAAAAGATGAGCAGAAAGGGATTGAAGCGCATGTGGAAATGGTGGTTAACGGGGGCTCTTGCCTTAGCTGTCACTTTAATCGTATTACCAGACAACCATCCTGATGGTTCCCCTCAAACTGAGATGGGTATGACAGCTGCTGAAGAATTAAACATGAAACAATCGATCTTAAAGGAGGATCAGCGTTTAACCGATCAGTTATGCAGATCAGCCTGCTTACGCGATTATAAGAAAATCCTTGGAAAGCTGGAGCAGAAGCAAGCTAACCGAACTGAGCTTCTAAAGTCTGCATTAGAAGAACATCCGCATTGGAGAGACCTGCACTGGATCAGCTTGAACGAACCCGAAGCCAAATGGACCGAAGCTTTGGACTTAAATTCAAAACACAAGCTGCTCAAAGCGCAATATAAGCTGGCTTTAGATCAAGTCAAGAAAGGAGAACCCTACCAATCTAAACCGATTAATGTGCATGGAACAGACCATTTTGTATTGGCGATTCCATCAGTCCAAGGCGACCAAGCTCTCATTGGTCTTGTGGACCAACATATTCTGAAAGATACACATGTAGAACAGAAGAAAAATTTAAGAATCGTTCCTTATCCAAGTGAACATAGGCCTCATATGACAGCCATTGACTCAGACTCTTATCAAAAGGTTGAGGTTGAGCATCCAGAGGATAATGAGGATACTAGTCATTATTACCATGGCGAAGTTGTAGTAAAGTTCAAAACCGATCCAACTTCATCCCAATTAAAACAAATACGTGATGATATCGCAGCAATAAAGCTTGAAAAGCTAGGATATACCTATGTATTCCAGTCCTCCAATCTATCCGTTGATGCTTTAATGGACTATTTCAACGATCAGCCGATTGAATATGTTGAGCCCCATTTTCTTTATATGACCAATCAACAACAAGCGCCTAACGATGCTGATGCTGCTGTACCTAATGATCCGTTGTACACCGAATACCAATGGAATTTACCCATCATAGAAACAGAGGCCGGTTGGTCCTACTCACAAGGCTCTAAAGATCAAATCGTTGCCGTGATCGATACAGGTGTCGATTTGGATCATCCCGATTTGAGAAATCGGCTTACCCAAGGGTATGACTTCGTTTCGGAGAATGATGTCCCCGATGACGATGTTGGTCATGGATCACATGTAGCCGGCGTTATATCCGCTGCTGTAAACAATGCAGAAGGTGTCGCTGGAATGAGTTGGTATAATCCGATTATGCCTGTAAAAGTACTTGATGCCACGGGTGCTGGAAGCACATATACGGTTGCTCAAGGCATTATCTGGGCAACTGATCACGGCGCACGCGTGATTAATCTCAGTTTAGGCAACTATGCAGAAGCTGAATTTCTTCATGATGCCATTAAATACGCATTTGATCATGATGTTGTGCTGATCGCGGCCACAGGGAACGATAACACCTCATCGCCGGGTTATCCAGCTGCGTATCCTGAAGTTTTAGCTGTCTCCGCTACAGACCCTCAGAAAATGCGTGCCGTCTTCTCCAACTATGGAGACTATATCGATGTAGTCGCCCCTGGCGTTAACATTGCCAGCACCTATATGCAGCAGCAATATGCCGCCTTGTCAGGCACATCCATGGCCAGCCCCCATGTTGCCGCACTTGCAGGCATGATTCGATCCGTTAATCCGCTGCTTAAAAATACGGAGGTCATGGACATCATCCGCCAAACAGCCACCGATTTAGGTACATCTGGGCGAGATGCAGAGTTTGGATATGGTCAAATTGATGTAAAGCGCGCACTTGAAGCTGCCATGAATACAAGCTATTCCATAAGCTATTGGGGGAAATGGGTAGACCAAGAATTGGAACGAACCTTAAACGAAAATACGGCGAATTCCTGATCAAAGCCCTTCAATGATGTGCAAGTCTGCTTATAACGCAAAGAAACCGCCTGTACGGCGGTTTCTTTCATAGTATAAGGTCGAATGGAAAGCTTGTCTTAAGCCGGGTTCTGTACTTCTAGTGGTCAAAGCGGGTCGACGGCCCTCCCACCCTTGAAGTGACAATCATCTATCTAGGCCAAATATTGCTATTTGGCTCAAGCGACCAACCCGAACGCGCCTCGGGCTAAGGCTGCAGCTCGAAGCTGCTGCGTTCCTCTTAGGTCTTGCTCCAAGTGGGGTTTACCAGGGAATATGTCACCATACCCCCTCGTGGTCTCTTACACCACGGTTCCACCCTTGCCTGTGCGCTCAAAGCGCCATCGGCGGTCCATTTCTGTGGCACTATCCTTCAACTCGCGCTGACTGGACGTTATCCAGCACCCTGCCCTATGGAGCCCGGACTTTCCTCTCGTATGCTCTAACACATACCAGCGATTGTCTGGCAAACTTCCCAATGTCTTAACTGAGTATTCAGTATACACGATTTCAGCCTCTGTGCACAACCCAAAGTGAATACCATTGAAGGAATTGTGTGGCAGACTACAGGAACTGAAAAGGTTCTGTGTTAATGGAAGATGGGACCGCAACCGTCTCTACCTTCAGTTTCTTAAGCTTTTCATTTAGAATATCACACACTCGAGATTTTAGAACCTTCTCAATATTATGGCCCGGATCGATAATACACAGTCCTGCAGCTAACGCATCGTGGGCCGTGTGATAATCAATATCACCCGTAATCAATACATCTGCCCCTTGGCGCATGGCATGATGAATATATCTGCTTCCTGAGCCCCCAAGCACCGCAACCTTCTTAATTGTCCGATCTAATGACCCAACCACTCGTACAGTAGGAACATCAAACACTTTCTTGCAGCGTTCAGAAAGCCCCTCAAGCGTCGTAGATTGTTCTAGCCGACCTACACGACCTAAACCGAAGGTGCGCCCCTTTAAATCCATCGGGTACAAATCATAGGCTACTTCTTCATAAGGGTGCGCTTTAAGCAGCGCTTGGATGACTTTCCTCTGAATACTGGAAGGCACAATCGTTTCAATGCGTACCTCCTCTACATGTTCGAGCTTTCCCTCAGCTCCGATAAAAGGATCAGTCCCTTCTCGGGGCATAAAGGTTCCTGTTCCTTCAAGGTTAAAGCTGCAGTGGCTGTAATCGCCTATCCACCCTGCGCCAGCCTGGAATAGTGCGGATTGAACCGCTTCATGATGATCTTTAGGAACAAATACAACCAGTTTACTTAATGATTCGGTATGTATGGATTCCAGTGGTGAGATGTCCTGCAGCCCAACCAGCTCTGCCATAATGTCATTAACTCCACCTTCTGCAACGTCCAAATTCGTATGAGCGATATATACAGCAATATCATGCTTAATGAGCTTCTCATATAAACGCCCTGCCGGTGTATCGGTCTGAATATGCTTCAACGGTCTGAAAATAATGGCATGATGTGCAATGATCAGGTCTGCTTGTACTTCTATGGCTTCATTTACGACCTCATCTGTAACATCTAATGCCACCAACACCTTCTTAACATCCTTTTGCAAAGTGCCAAGCTGCAGTCCAATTCTATCGTCTGGCACGGCATAATGCTTTGGTGCAAACTGTTCAAAGCATTGGATTACGGTCTGTCCTTTTGCAAACAAGTGATGACCTCCTTGATCGTTATTGCCTCTGATTTATACTGTTTAGCTTTCAAATCAGCTTCAGCCGTTTGAGAGCGTTCTATGTTTCGAATGATATACTCTAATTTATCAAGCTCCCCGAGCCATTTATGAATGAATGCGGGTTCTGCTTTCCTCCAAAGATAAGGACCCATTTTCAATTGAAGCGCTGTGTTCATTTCAATATGTTCTAAATACGATGTTTGGTAAAGCTGTTTGTTCTCCTGATCAGCATTCGCTGCTTGAACTGCAACTAAAATTTCGTAAACATGCCCATCCTCTTCAACGATATGCTCTTCAGTAAGAAACCAGCCTTGTTGAATTAACCATTGTCTAACGAATTCTGCACCGACATTAGGTTGAAGAATAAGCTGCTTAACCTGTTGCAGCCGGTCTATTCCCTCGGATAAAATCTGCACCATTAAGCTGCCGCCCATTCCAGCAATATTAACGACATCTACTTCACCCGGTTCTAGAACACGTAAGCCATTTCCTTTTCTTACAAATATTCGATCAGAATAGCCCGCTTGTTCTACTTGCTTCTTGGCCGCCTCAAAGGGACCTGCATTGACTTCTCCAGCCACTGCAAAAGTAACCGTGCCTTGCTGCACCAAATACGTTGGCAATAAGGCATGATCCGAGCCTATATCTGCGATCCGGCTATTGACCGGAACCTGCTTCGCAATACAGAGCAATCTTTTTGATAATTTAATCATTGTGCAGCAACCCATTCTGTCCATTTTTTACGAAAGCCGAATAGCAATGCAGCTGACAAAACAAGTTTAATGACAAACGCTCCCTGCAGCCAGTCAGCCTCACTAATGTTTACAAAGTAACAAAACGCCTCGGGTACAAACCATAACGTGCAGCCAACCATAAAATACACGGCACTTAATGATTTGAATTTCTGATGCAGCAGCCACCCCAGCCATATAAAAATAATCGCTAGCGGAAGCCAATACATTTGTGCACCAGCCCAACTTATTTGCTCATTCTGAGTATTTAAGAGCCAACCATAAAATAACATAAATCCAAGCCATCCGCAAAAATGCACGATAGCAATCTGATTCAAACTGCCAAAAACAATCCAGAACAAGCTGCACAACACGATATATCCGATCACCCAGAGTGCCTCACGAATATCATGCAGCCACAATAAATACTCACCTAAGAAAAGCATCGTTAATGTTCCAAGTCCGTAATAGACCACCGAGGACGTTTTGTGCTGCTTCTCAAGGCGTAATCCCAGCCAATATAATAATGAAACGAATAAAGCCGAGACACCCATTTGCAATGAAAAATGAAAAGCGTTAAAATTAAGAACAATTAAGGAAATAAAAGTAAAAACAGAGACAGATAACAACCACATTTTCCAGTTACTGTTTTGAATCGTTTTAGGTGACAATCCTGTCCACGATTCGGCTTGCTTCGACTCGCTTTCACCTTCTAGATACAAATTTAGGAGAAAATCACAATATTGATCGGGCAGCAAGCGACTCGCACGCCAATATTCAATTTCCTTTACAATCACTTTACGTTTTATATCGTCCATAACACTCACCTCTTCTCAAAAAAAGACCCCCTGCTTCGGCAGAAGGTCTGGGAGTCATTATTCGAGAAAATCTTTAAGGCGTTTACTGCGGCTGGGATGACGAAGCTTACGTAATGCTTTAGCTTCTATCTGACGAATCCGTTCACGTGTCACACCGAATACTTTACCTACTTCCTCAAGTGTTCGCGTACGTCCATCGTCTAAGCCGAATCTTAAACGCAGTACATTCTCTTCCCGTTCAGTCAAGGTATCCAGCACATCTTCCAATTGTTCCTTTAACAGCTCATAAGCTGCTGCGTCGGCAGGAGCCAGTGCCTCCTGATCTTCAATAAAGTCGCCAAGATGCGAATCATCCTCTTCACCAATCGGTGTTTCGAGTGATACAGGTTCTTGAGCAATTTTCATAATTTCACGCACTTTATCTGTGCTTAACTCCATCTCTTTAGCAATTTCCTCAGGCGTAGGCTCACGCCCTAGCTCCTGCAGCAACTGTCTGGAGACACGAATCAATTTATTAATCGTTTCTACCATATGAACCGGAATTCGAATCGTTCTGGCTTGGTCTGCAATCGCTCTAGTAATAGCCTGACGAATCCACCATGTCGCATAAGTACTAAACTTGTAACCCTTGCGGTGATCAAACTTCTCAACCGCTTTAATAAGGCCCATGTTTCCTTCCTGAATCAAATCTAAAAATAACATCCCTCTACCTACGTAACGCTTAGCAATACTAACCACTAACCGTAAATTAGCCTCTGCAAGACGGCGCTTCGACTCCTCGTCTCCGTGTTCAATTTTCTTGGCTAGTTCTACTTCATCATCAGCTGACAACAAGGGCACACGGCCAATTTCTTTCAGATACATCCGTACGGGATCATTTATTTTAAGACCTGGAGGAAGCGTTAGGTCATCATCAAAGTTAAATTCATCATCATTGTTGTCATCGCTGCCTAATGCAATCTCTTCTTCATTCTCATTGACCACTTCTATCCCTTGGTCACCTAAATGCTCGAAAAATTCATCGATTTGATCAGCATCCTGATCAAATCCGCTTAAACGTTCCATAATTTCTTTATACGTTAGTGAAGATCGTTTTTTCCCTAGTTCAATGAGCTGTTCCTTCACTTGCTCCAGGGTCACTTCGGTCTCCAACTCAGTATGTTGATCGTTCGCCATAATCCAACTCCCTCCTCCCTAGATTTCATAACTGAACTCATAATGAAGTAATGCAGTAAACCATAACAACAATTATGATAATGATTTCAGCTGGCGTTCTAGGGCTATAATCTCACTTGCAATTTGTGCAGCCAGCATCACGTCTCCGGAACGTTCAGCCCGCAGCATATCCTCTTTTCTTTGTTCAATCTCTCTTTGTCTTGGAACTTTTTTGATTTCTCGAATATAGTCATCGATCTCTGTGCGGCTTACGTCCGGGTTAACCGTCTCCATCAGAATGGCTGAAGCCTTACGTTCCAGTTCATCGTTCTGAAGTGAAGCTAGAAAACGGCCCGGTTCGAGTTCCGGATTGGCTGCATAAAAAGCATATAAATAAGCAGCAAGTGCTGCATGAGCCTCTACATTAAATGCATCACCCAAATACTCTTGAACATAGAGCGCAATTTCTTGATTCTGAAGCATTAATGCAAGCAATTTTCTCTCCGCATGATGGAATGCAGGCAGCAAATTGACTGAATCCCGTCCATGCTTATCATTCATTACATTATTCCACGGTTTATCATTATTATCCCCATCCAACTGCAGTTTTTGCACTTGTTCGCGAATTTGATGCATCGTTTGTTTCAGAACATCCAGCGAATACTCAAATTCGACAGACAGTTCCTTCATATAATGTTCACGTTCCGTTGGTGAATGCAGACGGGCTATAATATGTAAGGCCGCATGAATGTATTGAAGTTTACCTTCATCCCCTTTATACTTGGCATTTTTCCTTAAATACAACAGTTTAAATTTCGTTGCTGGAACCGCTAGGTCCAGAATAGCTTGACGAAATCGCTCACTGCCATACTTACTTATATATTCATCCGGATCTAACGATTCCGGGAGAATAGCAATCTTAACCTCGCATCCTGCTTCCTCAAGTATAGGAATGGATTTGCTTGCAGCGTTCTGTCCTGCTGCATCGCCGTCATAACAAAGGACGACTTCGCTGGCAAAGCGTTTCAACAGTAACGCATGTTCTTTGGCAAGGGCTGTACCCATTGTAGCTACTCCGTTATGCACATCGGCATCCCAGGCTTTAATGACATCAGCGTACCCTTCGAATAGAATAACGCGTTCTTTTTTACGTATGTCCTGTTTAGCATGATGGAGGTTGTATAAGCTCCGGCTTTTATTGAACAAAGCTGTTTCTGGTGAATTCAAATATTTGGGCTCGCCTTGATTTAACACCCGGCCGCCAAACGCAATCACCTTGCCCCGCGGGTCCCAAATCGGAAACATGACCCGATCCCTGAAACGATCGACATAACCGTTGCCGTTAGTCCGCCGCGATACCAGTCCGCTCCTGGCAAGCAAATCCTCAGCAAATCCCCGTTTGATCAGGAATTGATAGAGGGTATCCCACATAGGCGGGGCATAGCCGATCTGAAACGTATTAATCAAATGATCATTAAAGCCTCTTGATCTTAAATACGCCATCGCTTCTCTACCGTGCTTGGAATTTCTCAACAGGAAATGGTACCATTGTGCTGCTAGCTCATGAACCTGAATTAACTGCATGCGTTCCGTTTGCTGCTCTGGAGCCTCGGACGCATTAGAGTCCCAATCGAATGTTAACCCTAGAGGCTCTGCCAAATCCCGAACGGCTTCTGGAAAGGATAAACCTTCGATTTCCATTACAAATTTAATGACATTACCTCCGGCACCGCAGCCAAAGCAATTATAAAATTGTTTCTCTGCATTGACCGTAAAGGAGGGCGTCTTCTCCGAATGAAAGGGGCACAAGCCAATTAGGTTTTTCCCTCTTTTGCTGAGATGGACATGCTTCCCCACAACATCCACGATATCTGCTTGCTTCAATACGGTGTCAATGATCTCTTGTGGGATTGCTCCAAAACTCATAATTGTCACCTGACCTGTAGAATCACGGTATTACCATTTCGCTATATATCATGATTTTCCTGCAACGATTTCAAAACTTTTGTCAAAGCCTGTAGAAAATTATTCCGATCCTCTTTTGTCATAGCCTTTGGGCCCTTGCTATGTTTCCCGCTTCTGCGTAGTTTAGCACGTTCATATCTGGAATGCAGTAAATAATCAATCGAAGAATTGGAATACGTCTGACCACGATTCGAAATAGCGATGCCTCGCTTGCCGAGCACAAGTGCAGCTAAGCCGAAATCTTGTGTGATAACAATATCGCCGGCATGTATATGGTTAGCAATATACATGTCAACTGATTCTGCTGAACGATCTACCTGCACGGTTCGTACATCGTCTAACCGCTTTAATTCATGGTCAAACGATGCAACGAAAATGACAGGAATTTCAAACATTCGCGCTGCTTCTCTAATCTCGTTTTTAACCGGACACGCATCGGCATCCACAAAGATGTTTCGGTTCATTACGCATTCTTCTCTCTGCCATCAATTACCTAATATTCCTACCGTAATATTATATACGATAGAGGTTTGAAAAATCCTGCTTCTTGTATCAATTTCATATTCAACCGAGTTAAATCGATTTAGTTAAGCCGAATTAACTGCTCAATGATATTGGCTGTTTCCTCCACAGCTTTGTTAGAAACATCGATTTGCTTACAGCCAATGCGCTGCATAACGGATTGACTATAGCTTAACTCTTCATCGATGCGATTGGATTGCGCATAAATCGCATCATTCGATAAACCAAGCGCACGCAATCGTTCTCTGCGAATATCATTTAACTTTTCACTGCTGATCGTAAGGCCAATGATTTTATTAGCATCGATTTGAAATAATTCCTCGGGTGGTTTTAATTCAGGTATAAGCGGCACATTAGCGACTTTGTATCTTTTATTAGCCAGGTACATGGAAAGGGGTGTTTTCGATGTCCGAGATACTCCGATCAGTACCAAATCTGCTATGAGTACGCCTTGGGGATCTTGTCCATCATCGTATTTCACAGCAAATTCAATCGCTTCAATTTTCTTATTATAATGAAGGTCCAACTGATGTGACATCCCCGGTAAGTGAGAAGCTTCCCGACCGGTTGCATGCTCCAGTTTTTCGATCAGAGGCCCTAACAGATCCACGGCAACGACACCTCTTGCAGCAGCTTGGGTTACGAGATATTCACGCAGCTCGGGCATAACCAAAGTGAAAGCAATCATCGCTTGATTCCGTTCAACAGTTTCTAACACGCGGTCGGCTGCAAAGGTATCCTCAACAAATGGGGCTCTTCTAATATCGAAGCGTACAGGATGAAATTGTTGAATCGCAGCTCTGACTACGAATTCTCCTGTTTCGCCAACCGAGTCTGAAACAACATAAATAATGGGACGCCTGGTTTGCTCATTCATCCTGCTCCACCTCCAAACAATCCGATTACCAAACTAGCTTTTGAAAATCTGCATATAATGAAAGGTCGGCTGCGATCCGCTTCAATAAATTCAAGCGGTTCTGACGCACTTGTGTGTCTTCCGCCATAACCATAACGTTGTCAAAAAACGAAGTAATAGGCTCTTTCAATTGTGCTAATGCATTCAACGCCTCTTGCTCCGAACCCGATTCCCGTAAAGCTGCGTATTCGGAGTGTACCGTTGTCCAAGCTTTGAACAATGCAGCTTCCTGCGCTTCTGCAAGCAGCGCTTCTTGAACGTTGTCATCATCCGTTTTAGCAGCTAAATTGCTGACCCGGTTAAACGATTCAACCGTCACTTTGGCATCTTCCTGCTGTACAAATACTGCAAGCGCCTTGGTGCGTTTAACAGCGGAGCCTACATCTGAGACACCCGCAGCCATAACGGCATCTACAACATCGTATTTAGCATGTTCTGAAAGCACATTTTTAACGCGAAGGCCGAAGAATTCCAATAATTCCTTCTTCAATTGTTCGCGGTCCCGCTTCAATAATTGCGCGCCTTCATGAACTTGCATCGTTAAGTCAAACAACTGGTCTAGTGTGATACTTAAACTATGATCCATCATGATCTGCACAATCCCTGCAGCTTGTCTTCTAAGCGCATATGGATCTTGAGAGCCTGTAGGAATAATCCCGATAGAAAAACATCCAACGATCGTATCTATTTTATCCGCTATGCTGACCATTGCCCCTGCTAATGTCGCAGGAGAGTTGTCGCCGGAAAATCTAGGCTGATAATGTTCATTGATGGCTTGAGCAACAACCTCTGGTTCACCAAGCTTCCTAGCATAGTCTTCCCCCATAACGCCTTGCAGCTCTGGGAATTCATAAACCATCTGAGACACTAAGTCAAATTTACAAATGTGGGCTGCTCTTTGCGTATGTTGAGCGGTCGTGTCATCCACCCCAAGCAGGCTGGACAGTTTAACCGCGATTGCTTCGAAACGGCGGACTTTGTCAGCGATACTGCCCAATTCTTCATGGAACACAATCGACTCTAAACGCTGCAATGCCGCAGAAATGTCCAACCTCTGATCTTCTTCGTAGAAGAATTTAGCATCAGACAACCGAGCACGCAGCACCTTCTCATTCCCTCTTGCTACTTGATCAATCGAGGTTTCATTACCATTGCGTACGGTGACAAAGTATGGCAGCAGCTGTCCCTTCTCATCTAACACCGGAAAATACCGCTGATGCTCGCGCATTGATGTAATGAGCACCTCTTGCGGAATGTTTAGGAAAGCAGGGTCAAACGATCCGTATAAAGCAGTAGGGTATTCCACTAGAAATAAAACTTCTTCAAGCAGATCCTCTTGAACCGCAATCGTCCATGACTTTTCCTCAGCCATGCTATGGATCTGATCCGTAATCAACTGCTTACGTTCATCGATATCAACGATGACGTACTGCTGACGTAAAGTTTCTCGGTACGCTGCCGGGGATGGGATGCTGACCTCCGAACCTAAGAAGCGATGTCCCCGACTGATGCGATCCGAGTCGATTCCTGCGATTTCCAAGGGAATAATCGCTTCGCCAAGCAGTGCGATTAGCCAACGTATCGGCCTAACATACTTCAATTCCTTGTTGCCCCAGCGCATATTTTTCGGAAAATGAAGATGAGTAATTTTCTCACTCAGTCCCTCTTGCAGCAATTGGAGTGCGGATACCCCTTTACTGCTTTTAACCGCATAAACATATTCAACGCTGTTTAGTTCTTTAAAGAATAGATCAGCAGGGTCTACTCCTTGACTGCGCGCAAAGCCAAGCGCCGCTTTACTCCATTGCCCTTGATCGTCCTGAGCAATCTTCTTCGCTGGGCCTTTTACTTCCTCAGCTACATCGTCTTGCTTTTCTGCCAGTCCTTCTATGTGGATTGCGAGTCTGCGGGGAGTGGCATAGGCATGGATCGTGTTATAAGCTAATCGGCTCTCCTGCAGCCACGCACTGATTTTGCTCTCTAACTGCTGAGCAGCATCTCTAACGAATCTAGCAGGGATTTCCTCCATCCCTATTTCGAGCAGAAAATCTTTAGCCACGTTGTTCATCTCCTTTCTTAAGCATAGGGAATCCAAGCTTTTCTCTTTCTTCGTAATAAGTTGCCGCGCATTGCCTTGCTAAATTTCGCACACGCATGATATAACCTGTCCGCTCTGTGACACTTATAGCTCCACGAGCATCAAGCAGATTAAACGTATGAGAACATTTCAGCACATAATCATAGGCAGGGAAGACCAGGTGCTGTTCCAACGCTCTTTGGGCTTCCTCTTCGTACATATTAAACAGCGTAAACAGCTTCTGCGCATCCGAAACTTCAAATGTATACTTGGAATGCTCAAATTCAGGCTGGTGGAACACATCCCCGTACGTAATCCCGTTAACCCACTCCAGCTCGAATACATTTTCTTTGTCTTGAATATAAGACGCCAGGCGTTCGAGACCGTATGTAATCTCAACAGCTACGGGATTCGCATCAATCCCGCCGACTTGTTGAAAATACGTAAATTGCGTAATTTCCATGCCGTCTAACCATACTTCCCAGCCCAATCCCCATGCTCCTAGCGTAGGTGACTCCCAGTTATCCTCTACAAAGCGAATATCGTGATGTAAGGGATCAATGCCAAGCTGCTTCAGACTCTCCAGATACAGCTCTTGTATGTTGTCTGGTGAAGGCTTCATAATGACTTGATACTGATGATGCTGATACAGACGATTCGGGTTTTCTCCATAACGTCCGTCAGCTGGGCGCCTTGAAGGCTCGACGTACGCTACATTCCATGGTTCAGGACCAATGCTTCGCAAGAAGGTCATCGGGTTCATGGTTCCCGCACCCTTTTCCACATCATAAGGATTCATAATGATACAATGCTGTTTAGACCAAAATTCATTTAAGGTTAATATCATTTGCTGAAAATTCATAACCTTCGCACACTCCTTGTTTATGGTAATACAACAAAAAACCCTCGTTCCTACGCTGTTCCTTAACAGCATAGGGACGAGAGTATATTCCCGCGGTTCCACCCTATTTGATCAGGGTCTGTGTACACCCTAACCCACTTTCATCTTGATCCTCCAGTGCGCCCTTCACTTTCGCGGTTAATCGGGCTTCCACTGTCCCCGAATCGCTAATTAACCACCAATAAAGCTACTCCTCACTATCACCAAATCATTGATACACATATGTGTTTAATTATAGCACGACGATCATATCTAGTCAAAAATTAGCATCAAGCAACCCATTTATATGTCATACTTATCCATTTGCTCGAGGAACGTCTTTGACTTGAATCTCATTTCAATATGATGATCAAAAAATTGCTTCATAAACTGCTTCATGTGTTGTTTATTGGCATCTGATACATTAACCTTACCAATTCGCGTCAAATCCGCCTTCTGGAATAACTGAAGCAGCTTAATTAAATTAAGCGATGCGTTCATGACTGAAGGGGATTGAGACTTGCAGCGTCTGCACACCGCTCCCCCTAATGCAGCGCTTAATCCTTCCAGCCCATCTGAGACACCGCAAGAGGTGCAGCGGTCAAATGCAGGATGATAACCGCCATAACTCAGCATTTTCATCTCGAATAAATGGGTTATGATCTGTGGATCTTTATCATCGTTGACAGCATGTAAGGCTGCCAACAGTTGATCGAATACATACGAACTTGATTCATTATCACCTATCATGCGATCCACGAGTTCAACTAAGTAAGCTGAATAAGCAGTTTTGTAAATATCGCCCCTAAGACCTGAGAATGATTCCAATACATCTGCATGATTCAGTGTGCCCATAGAGCCTTGTTTGTAAAAAACAAATTCAGCATATGTAAAAAGCTGTGAAATGGCCGAGTGGCGGCTTTTCACCTTCTTCGCGCCTCTAGCCATTACACTGATCTTTCCTGTCTCTCTTGTGAATAATGTCATGATTTTATGGCCTTCACCATAATCAATACAACGAATGACTATCGCTGCTAACTTATATAACAT
>CAYUSG010000091.1:0-15795 GCA_964447355.1 uncultured Paenibacillaceae bacterium | reverse complement strand
ATCGTTATATATATTTTAATAAAGTAATTCACACAGTTCACGAAGGGAATGTAAATGCATGCTTGCTACAACAAATAGGGCTCGAGTGTCTAATGAACAGATGAAACGGGATATCGAATGGATAGAATCGCTGTGGAAGCCAATACATGTTGGTCAATTTACCTTAAACATGATCGATAGGGGAAGCGGTGTCCCTTTGGTGTTTGTTCCTGTTTTTACAGGCAGCGAGTTTATGTATACGAGTCAGCTTAGAACATTTGAACATAAGTGCCGAGTCATTCTATACCGCAGAAGAGAAAGTATTACTGCATCCATAGGGCTTCATGAACGCGTAGCTGAACTTAAAGCGTTTCTAGACGTGATGAATTTGCAGCAAGTGCACTTGAGTGCCCATTCGGATGGAGCGATGGTTGCGATTGCTTTTGCAGCTAAATATCCAGAAAGAGTATTGTCTATGTCGTTATTTTGTGTTGCTGATAAGTACAGAATCCCGCCACAACCGTTCATGCAGATGTTTTTGAATACATTGGAGAAATTCCCTATAGAATACATGCTGCCTGATCGTCTTCTCCAACGATTGCTGGCCTACTACGGGGGTTCGAATAGTGGATTCACGCACGCTCAACTTTATTCGCAAACGAGCCAAATTCAATGGTTCTCGAAATTTTTTAAATATTCTATGCTGCCTTTATTGCTAGACTACGATGGAACTAAATTGGCGCCGCAAGTACATTGCCCGGTGTTACTGATACATCATCGCAGCAAAGATAGAATTATTAAAACTAAACAGATTGAACGTTTGTCCAACGCTTTTCCGCTTTGCAGCGGAGTAAAGTGGGTATCGGGTGGGGGACACATGTTCACTTATTGCGCAGCCGATGAAGTAAACGTATTAATGGAACAATTTTATGATGATTTCGATAAGCTTCATTCAACGCCTTCGTCAACCGTATTAGAGCTAACGGATGAAAGAAGTATGAATCCTCAACAGGTCGGCAAAAAGGCATGTGTTCTTGCACAATTAAAAAGGCACCAGCTTCCAATTCCTAATGGTTTCTGTTTGACTCCAGGTGCATTAACTCGTGAATTTCTACGTTGGAATGTAAGTTCAGGTATGAATCAAACTTCAATGGAGCAATTAGTTGAGTCCTATTCATTCTCTTCGGAATTTATTCAAACAGTCCAAAGTCATTTTCGAAAGCTTAAAGGGAACAAGGAGCATTTTCGTGTTGCTGTTCGATCTTCTTCAACGTTAGAGGACTTGGGTGATGCAAGTTTTGCAGGACAGTATGAGACGGTATTGGATGTACGAGATGAAAGTAAGTTAATAGACGCCATCAAAACGTGTCTATTATCGTATTGGACTCCTAGAGCGACAACCTACCGTGACAATCATGGAATTCATGATGAAGACATTCATATGGGAATTTTAGTACAAGAGATGGTTCATTCAACGACATCAGGGGTCTTATTTACGAAAGATCCGCGATCAAATCATGATGATACACTCATGGTGGTTAATGCGGTATGGGGATTAGGGGAATCTTTAGTTTCAGGTGCTGTGACCCCTGATGAATATATCATTAATCGAACTAATGGGGCTGAGAAGCATAGTATCATAGCTGATAAAAAGTTCAAGCTTCAATCATCCATGGATGGCGGGGTTGAAAGCATCCAGCTTAATCAACCAATGTCCAAGGGCCGAGTATTATCGAACAATCAACTTGAATTACTAGCATCGCTGGGCAATAAGGTAGAACAGATATTTCAATCCCCTCAAGATCTGGAATGGGCCTTTCAAGATGGAGAGCTGTACCTATTACAATCTAGACCAATAACCACCTTGAAAAGCAAATGGATAGATGATCGTAGAGAGAAAGAGTATCTTGTTCGCTGGGGATCGTTAATAGAATGGGGGAACATTCCTATATCTCCCTTCACCAACGGTATACTGGAGCGATTAAGGCTGGACCAGGTATTATCTCAAATGGGCATTTACTTGCCGAAGCGTATCATTAAGATTGTGAATGGATATGTCTATTCTCCCGTAAAAATTCGGTTCACATGGAAATGGATCATGACCCCTGTTAAGTTGTGGCGAACCTATAAGCAGCTGCATCAACAATTTGACGAAGACATTCACTACTATTTAGAACGGATTGATCCTCACTTAAAGGCAGATTTGAACGCGTTATCGGAACATCAGTTGCTACAGATGATAAAGGAACTGTCAGACATTTCAGCATGGGCATTTGAAAACATTATTATCAAGTATTATGGCATCTGTTTGTTCGCGGAAACTTATTTTTCATTAGTCTATCGAGCAGTTACTGGGAATAAAACAAAGCGAGCTTATATTGAACTCATGCAAGGAAGTGAGAACAAATCGCTTTTTGCTGACTTGAAAATTTGGGAGCTCTGTCATGAACTCAAGCAATATAACGAACTTAGAGAAGCAATCATATCGGGGAAAGCTAGAGAAGAGCTTTATTCTTTAAACGGTGCATCTGAATTTTTCAATAAAATGAAAATCACTTTTGACGACATAGGTCATCGACTAACAGATCTGGATATTTCATGCCCAACGCCCAAAGATGATTATCAATTAGCAATCTCAATCGTTCGAATGATCACACTTTCAAACGAGAATACCTTAACATCGCACGCTCGAAAAAAAGAAATCCAGGAAGAGAAGCTTCAAGCCATACTTAAGAAGCTTCACTCGTCATCTAGAAGAAGAAGGTGGTTTATAGCAGCTTATGAAAGGGCAAAGAAATATAATGTTATTCGCGAAGACCGTCCATTCTACCTAGGGATGATCTGGAATAGACTTAGAGAGGTATTGCTCCGATTAGGTGAGTTGTTGGCATCACAACAACGCTTAGCCCATCCGTCGCATATTTTCTACTTAAATGAACAGGAAATAAAGCATTGCATCGAAGGACAGAATGCTTCTCAATTAGCATTTGGACGATTCAAAGCATGGGAAGGTTATAAACACTCAACACCGGTTGATGAAATTAATCCGCCTAGCATAAGAAAACGTCTAATAAAAAAGGCCAACCAATCCGCCTCGCGGCAACAGAGTTCGTACATCCAGGGTATTTCTGGAAGTCCTGGCTGTGCAACTGGGCGCGTCAGAATCATTAAAGAAGCAAAAGACTTTTCTAAATTAAGTTCAGGGGAGATTATAGTAGCACCGAGTACGACACCTGCGTGGACGGTATTATTCGGTGTAGCCTCCGCGATCATCACTGATGTAGGAGGCAGTTTGTCACATGCAGCCATCGTCGCTCGTGAGTATGGGATTCCTGCGGTTCTAGGCACTGACATCGGAACATTGAAGTTAAAAGATGGTGACTATGTTCGGGTCGATGGTACATCGGGTACCGTAAATCTTGTCAAGGAGGAGTAGCAATATGTCGAATAAAACATGGATTATTGCTTCTCTTATTCTGGGTACAATGATAAGCGCATTGGAATATACCGTCATTTCAGCAGTTTCTCCAATGATTGTCCTTGATCTGGGTGAAGCTCATTTATTTGCATGGGCTTCATCAGGCTATATGATTACAGCTACTATTATTACATTAATTGCTGGCAAGCTTTGTGACCGAATTGGACGCAAAAAAACATTCTTGATAGGACTGTTCATCCTTGCGCTAGGTTCGATTGCATGCGGATTAGTTACCAATATGAAGTTGTTTATTATAAGCAGGGCCGTCCAAGGTATTGGCGGGGGAATCATTATACCGGTTTCCTCGACGATTGTAGGAGATCTGTACGAGGGGACGAAGCGGGCCAAAATTCAAGGAGTGTTCGCAGCGATATGGGGAATCACCGCTATTTTAGGGCCTCAATTTGGCATGTTTATTGCATCCCATTTGGATTGGAGATGGTTATTTTTTATTAATGTGCCTATTATAGGTGCTATTTGTCTGTTTATTATTCTCGGCTTGAAAGAACAACTCACTCCCAACCTTCCACGCATTGATTATAAAGGCATTATTGGTTTTATTATATTAATGTCTTGTTTCTTGATAACCATTGAGCAGAAAGGTTGGCTCCTGGCTCTTTGTCTGGGAGTGACTGTGATCTTGTTATACGTATTTGTTCGAATTGAGAAGCAAGCAGAAGACCCTGTGCTAAGTTTAACGTGGCTAAAAAATAAAAATTTGAAAATTTTATATTTGTTAGCCTTTATTCTAGGTTTAAATTTATTCGTTGCCATTACCTTCTTACCTTTCCTTGCAGTGATGGGGTTAGGTAATGATTTAAACGAGTCGGCTAACATATTGATACCGCTAGCTTTAGGAGCTGTATTCTCCATATTTATTTCTAGTCGATTATTTCAATACTTCTATTGTAAATGGATTGCTTTTATTGGATTTGGATTCATGTTTATCGGCAATGGATGGTTAGGTATTCTAGGGAACCATTCTCCTTATTGGCATGTTGTCGTCGCATCTGTATTCATAGGTTTTGGCACAGGCATTATCATGCCTTTGGTTTCTGCAGCAGTTCAACAAGGTGTGAATTGGTCTGAGAAGGGGATGCTTACCGCTTATATTTCATTTTTTCGTTCCATTGGAGGGGCTTTAGGGGCGATTGTCGCCGCACTCATTTTTAATTGGTGCCTACAAGATCAACTTGTGTCTTTTCAATCGATTGAAGAAATGTTTGAACTGCTCTCTGCACAGCCTCTAAATGAAGAAACGGGGAAACTGCGCTCTGTTTTTTTATCTGCCATGCATCCAGTTTTTTGGTTTACAGGTATATCAGGTGGACTAGCACTTATGGCGACGTTTTTTTTAAGTAAATTTAAATTAATCAAGGAAGGGAAGAAGCTATCCTATGTACATGAAGACTAATGTACTGATCGTAGGAGGGGGGATTGCTGGGGCTGCTCTTGCATTGTCACTAGGAAAAAAAGGATACGATATAACGATAATTGATAGATTAAAGTCTTTCCCTCATATATATAAAGGGGAATTCTTGCAGCCCTATACACTGGAACTCTTATCTCAATTAGGTGTATTGGAAGAAATTGGAAAAGATTGTGTAAAAGTTACAAAAATGACGTATGGGCTGTTAAATGGAGAGAAGTGTATTACCGAGCATTATCCCCACTTAAGCATTCCTATTAGATATGGATTAAATGGCGACCATCGCAAGATCCACGATGCAATATTAAATGAAGCGTTGAAGCTGTCGAATGTTACAATAATGAAGGGAACCCAAGCCCGTAAAGTTTTATTCGAAGACCACAAAGTGGTCGGTGTGACAGCAGTTGCTGACAATGGTGAAGACATTACCATTCGATCTGAAGTCGTCGTAGGAGCGGATGGAATTAAATCTATCATACGCAATCAATTACAAGTCAATCATACACTCTATTCATACGAAGAGAAGAAAGCAAGAATATGTGCGTTTACCCTTCATTTAGATGATTATCCTACCGATGAGGTTACTTTTCATTTCGGGAAAGGGAATGGATGTGGAATTTTTCCGCTTCCAGGCAATAGAATACGAATCTATATTGCTCTGAGAAATAAGCAATGGAATGTAATTAAGCATCAAGGTGTAGAAGCCATACGAGAAATCGTCAGATCATTTTATCCGGAGCTTGAAAAAGATTTGAACGGCTTTAATGATATGAAACAGATGCAAGTCATCCCATCGTATTATTTACATACTGAGAAATGGGCTGTTAATGGAGCTGTTCTGTTAGGTGATGCATGCCATGCTGTAAGCCCTGCACTGGGACAAGGTATGAATCTTGCCATTCAAGGGGCTATCACATTGAGTCAAGTGTTGGACCAAGCCTTACAGGAACAGAAAGTGGATGAGAACACACTTCGCCAATATGAATATCAACGTAGAAAGTATGTTTATTTGATTCAGCAAACGAGTAACATTCATACGTTTGGTTGGTTGCTCCAGAACGCTTTCATTATTCGTATTCGAAATCATTTATTTCGAAGAATTAGCAAATGTCCGTCCATTTCACAAACCCAATTACAAATTGTTGCTGGGTACCGAGAAAAGCACCCTTCATTCGTTCAGTTATTACGTCTGATCGGAATTTTACAAGCAAGATGAATTAGCTATCATGGATGTTGATATATTAGACAGGGTTTTGAAACATTATGAGGGGTATCCAAAAGCTGCAAATGCGACTTTTTGGATACCCCCTTTTTGAGTATTTATTATATTTTGAAAAGGCCAGATGCTTTTAATTGTGTCCAGAACTGAGTGAATTCATCTACGTTCATTTGCTGTTTGGCATCGGACAATGCCGTTTGTGGATCAGGATGCACCTCAATCATAACTCCATCGGCACCTGCAGCCAAAGCGGCTTTAGCACAAGGAAGCATAATGTCTTTTCGTCCAGTTGAATGTGTAACGTCTACCAGTACTGGAAGGTGAGTTTCTTGTTTAATAATCGGAACGGCTGAAATATCAAGCGTATTGCGAGTTGCTTTCTCATATGTTCGGATACCGCGTTCAATTAACATAACATTGTGATTGCCGCGGGACAGTATATACTCGGCAGCGAGAATAAATTCTTCCATAGTGGCAGAGAGCCCGCGTTTTAACAAGACGGGTACATTCACATCACCCGCTGCTTTCAATAATTCGAAGTTTTGCATATTTCTAGCACCGATTTGAATGACATCAATGTAATCCGCTGCAAGCTCTACATGAGCTGGATTAACAATTTCACTTATGGTGATCATGTCCAGTTCGGTTGCTACTTGCTTTAACAGCTTAAGTCCTTCAACGCCTAAACCTTGGAAATCATAGGGTGAAGTTCTCGGTTTGAATGCGCCGCCTCTCAGCACTTTAATCCCTTGATCTTTTAATGCGGAAGCAACTGTTTTAAGCTGGTCATAAGATTCTACAGAACAAGGTCCAGCCACTAATAGGTGTTCGTTTCCGCCTACGTTGACTCCCTTAATATTTAGCACAGTATCGGCTTGTTTTTGTTTACGGCTCACAAGCAACACTTTCTTATGATCATCCTTTTGAAGATCGAGTGATGCCTTGAAAATTTGTTTGAACAAATGTTTGATCGTAGCGTCATCGAAAGGACCGTTATTTTCAGCGACGAGCTGTTCGAGCATTTTCTTTTCACGTTCAGGGTCATATTTCGGGATGCCTTGCTTTTGTTTAACGTGACCAATTTGCTGCGCAATTTCGGCACGCTCGCTTAAAAGTTGGAGAAGATTGTGGTTAATGTCATTCAATTTTTCGCGTAAAGCTTCTAATTCTTGGTTCATGCTACAGCACTCCTTTATTAATCTTATGGATATAAAATAAAAAAAGCCGCCCATCAAGGGACGACTAGTCGCGGTACCACCCTTGTTAGACAGCGTTTTAATACACTTCTCACTTCACATTGTTATCGATGATTTCACCGTAAATTCTTACTTGCTTCACTAGAACATAGTGGAAGGTTCTGAATTTATGCTCCAGAGTGAACTTCAGTAATTCGTTTCTCAAGCGGCTTTCAATCCGAGGCCAGCTTTCCCTGTAGAGACGTAGTTACTTACTCTCTCTTTCACAGCATTATCCATATATAATTAAAACATTAAACAGAATTATAACGCCAGGAGTGCAAAGTTGCAAGTGCCTTGCTACTAAGCTTGAACGCTTTAACTTAGTAAAACCGTGAATAAAATTTGAATGAATGGATTCGAGATAACGGGTGATAATACATTTTGGGAGGTGATTCAAATGGCTAAAAGAAATAAACAAAACGCAGCAAACCCAGCGAATCCAGCGAATAACATGACTCAGGATACTGAATTCGCAGCAGAAGTAGCAGCTCAAAACGCGAAACAACAAGCTCAAAACAACGCTAGACAAAATGCACAAAAATAATGATTCAGAGTTAATTTCAAAATGAAATTGATTCAGGATAAGGAACATTAAATTGAAGATAAAAGAACCTGTTCGCAATGAACAGGTTCTTTTTCTAATAACATCGGAAAGTATAATGTTTGAGCGAAGTCAACTTTTCTTGTCATCATTGATATTCATCTTCTTGACTCGGTGTATCATTCATAATAAAGTGCAGTCTCTTTAATGCCTCATCATAGTCAATGTTAATTTGCAGCATCATAAAGAGCGGGCTGGAGGGTGAAATGGATTGTTTCAACACTTGGAATAGAATGGGTTTGCGAGTTCTAATCACACTGATGATTTCAGTTGTAGGCGGAACAAAAGATTTAGTATGGACCACTCGACCCAAAAAATCCATAAGCTTAAAAACGTTACGACGATGATCAGGAATATGTTCGATGAGGTGGAATAAATCTTGGATGAGACTTTTCTCCTCTTTCCTCATCGACGACCACTCCTTTAGAAGTAAGATTAAATACCTATTTCTTATTCTTAGTATGCATGATGCTTCGTATGATTTCCGTAATCTGTGTCACAAAGTAAGTTTTTTGTTTGAAAGTTTATAGGGTTGTACATAAACTGAAATCCTTTTTGCCTTGATGTATAATAAGGTACAGAAGGAGGTTTGGCTTTATGAAACTCATATCAATTGAACCTACACCGAGCCCGAATACGATGAAATTAAATTTGGACGAACAGCTGCCAGCAGGGGTGCAGAAAACGTATACGTTAGAATATGAAGCTAAAGCACCAGCGATCATCCAGAAGCTTCTGCAAATTAAAGGTCTCAAAAGTATTTTCCACACGGCTAACTTTCTGGCAGTGGACCGTTTTCCAAACGCAGATTGGAAGCAAGTGCTGTCCGAGGTTGTTGCCGTTTTAGGTCATCCTTCGCATCATCAGGATCTTGATGCGTTACAGCAAACGGCGGATACTGATTTTGGCGAAGTCAGGGTCTTTGTGCAGACCTTCAGGCATATTCCCATGCAGATACGCATTCGATCAGCTCATCAAGAGGAACGCAGAGCTATGTCTGAGCGTTTTGTGGAGGCAGCGATGAAAGCGGGAAGCGCATCTCTGAATTTAATTAAGGAACGGAAACTTGAAGACCGAGGGATCAGATATGGCAGCTTAGAGGACGTTGCTGATGAAATTATAGACGAGCTAGAGGCTACGTTAACGGATGAGCAGCTCCAACAATTGTTGAAGCAAGCAGAGAAAATGGGCGATTCGAATGATCAACCCTTTAAGCTTAAGCGCTTGGAAGCATCAGAAGTGAAAGCTATGTTAGAGCAATCGCCTGATTGGCGGCAGCGTTATGCAGCATTTGAGCGATTAAATGTTGATGCTACGGTGTTGCCGATTATTGCCACAGCATTACAGGATGAGAATGCTTCGATCCGCAGATTGGCTGTTGTATATCTGGGTGAACTTCAGACCGAAGAAGTGCTGCCAATGCTAATTAAAGCCCTAAAGGATCCATCCGTATCCGTTAGGCGTACAGCAGGGGATACTTTATCAGATATCGGCAATCCTATGGCCATGGATGCCATGGCAGAGGCGCTCAAGGATAAGAATAAGTTAGTCAGATGGAGGGCTGCACGCTTTCTTTACGAATTTGGCGATGCCAGTATACTTGATGAACTTAAAGCAGCAGAGAACGATGAAGAGTTCGAGGTGAGTATGCAGGTTCAAATGGCTATCGCTAGAATTGAAAAGGGTGAAGAGGCAGAAGGTTCAGTATGGCAACAGATGACACGAAGCAGACAATCATAAATACCGCAGCATCCCCCTTGTTTCCTTGCGGAATAAGGGGGATGCTGCGTTTGGTGCTGCTGATTGTTACCATGCATAGCAACGGTCAATTCAATGAAACCTAAGTGTTGAGGTGATACATTTGAATCCTGCCATTATAACCGCATTATCGGGAATTGGAGCCGCACAATTATTGAAAATGCCGGTGAAGTACGCCAAGACAGGCCGCTGGGAGTGGCAAACGTTGTTCGAAACGGGAGGGATGCCCAGCTCGCATGCTGCGGGTGTTTCGGCTTTGGGATCTTTTATTGCATGGAGAAAAGGGATGAAGACGATTGATTTTGCTATGGCCTCGATTTTCGGCATGATTGTGATGTATGATGCGATGGGTATTCGCCGGCATGCAGGTGAAACGGCCATGGAAGTGAATCACCTGGAAGGTGAAGTAGAAAAGCTTGTACTTCATCACACAGGAAGTTATCACCGCAATCGGGAGGAAGAGCTGAAGGAGAAGCTGGGACACCTGCCGGAAGAGGTGTTGGGTGGAGCCTTGCTGGGTATGTCCATCGGATCTATAGGATATTTATTATGTAGATCCATAAAGAAGAGGAGTGTTTATGGATTGTTTAAAAGTTGAAACACAGGACCAGTTAGAGCAGTGTTTGAACATAAGACTTGAAGTTTTTGTTCATGAACAAGGAGTCCCCGAGGATTTGGAAGTGGATGAATACGATCAGTTCAACCATCCAGATTGCACGCATGTGCTTGCACTAGCGAACGGGATATCTTCAGCAACAGGACGATTCATCCGTTATCAATCAGGTGCCGTAAAGTTTCAACGGATTGCTGTACTTAAAGCTTTTCGGAGAACTGGCATGGGCAGCCGATTGTTAACTGCAATGGAGCGAATGGCACAAGATGCAGGGTATCATACGATTATCTTGGACTCTCAATGTCAGGCCGAGGCTTTCTATCTTAAGCATGGATATCAGGTGGAGAATCCAAATATTTTTATGGATGCGGGTATCCAGCATGTCAGGATGGTCAAGCCATTAAATCCATAAACATTCATGAATGAGGTGATATACATGGTCAATGAAACATTCACAGCAGTTCAGAAAAATGGCGACGGTGACATTACTGCATTTCAGACATCAGCTGGCCGTATATTAGATTACGAACAAGCCAAACAAGAAGTGCAGCAAGGCAATATTCAAGGTGCTAATGTCTTTAAGGGGCGTGACGGTGAGCTGTATATTCGCGGGGACGCAGATGGGGATCCAAGCAATAACTTAGATCGGCTGCCTATCTTTTAATTGGGTTATGGTAAATGTGAAAAAGGGTGTTCCTAAGTCCACATGACTCGGGAACACCCTTGATTGTTTAATTGGATGAAGCTAATTCAAAATTCGTAAACTTTTCCTTGCTCAACAAAGTGCATTGAACCCGTTTTCCCTCGATAGTCCTCCATATTGTCCCCATAATGCATTAAGTATATTTTTTCTTGAAGACTTTGAGGCAAGGTTAACAGCTCATCTAAACTCGCGTGAACTTCTCCTGGTTTAAATAACTGACAATCATGGAATATGGTATGATATCTTCCGGCGGTGTCCAATTCTTCCAGAAGTGAAGGTGAAAACTTCATATCTGCACTATAAAATAACGTGTCATTGAATAAAAGCGAGTAACTTGTTTTGTTGGGAATATGATCCGTCTTTATGATTTCAACTTGAAGGGAGCCGCCAATTATCGAAGGGTGCCCTTCCTTTAGAGTCACCAATTCAAAATAATCCTCAAGCTGCTTGGATTGGTCGTCCTCTAAACCAGCTTTCAAAGAGTGTTCCCAAAGCGGTGTGACCAAGGATTCGGCAATATAAAGAGTAGGTTTACGTTGCAGTACAAACTTGGAATAAAAAGCGAGCTCTTCAACACCGCCGACGTGATCGGCATGAAGGTGTGTGATGAGAATACCGTCTATATCGTGATAGGTTCTTCCTGAAGCGAATAATGCAGTCGGCCCTGTGATACCGAAGTCGATTAACAAGCGATAACCGTTAGCTGTGATCAATGCATTATTGTTGTAATATTTTTTGGCAAACGCGCTGCCAGTACCTAGCATTTGGATTGTAAATGACACGAGAGAACCTCCTTCTATAAGGCCTATCAAAAGGTGCGTATTCTCTTAATTTACCATTATTCGTTTGAAAACGAAAGAACAAACGTAGTATACACATCAGGGTAAATAAATAAAACGCGTTTCTAGACGCGTCTAATGTATTGAAGGCTGCTCTAATAGACCTAGGAATACCCGAACTTAACCACTGGATTGCTTAGTCTTCATGGCCTCTACGATAAGACCGTCAAGCTTCTGGCTAAGTCGAAGTACCTTGGGATGTCTTAAGTTGTACTGGTATTTCTTCGCTGTAAGTTCTAAGAGCATTTTTAATTGATAAATTTCGGCATCGATTCCAGCTAGGTGATTCGGCATGGTCTACTTCCTTTTTTGTCATTTTCTGTTGATTCCATTTTACCATATCTTTGTAAGCCTTTTCTCTAAATTTGAATCACGTTAATTTTTCTTTACATATCTGAGAAATATGGTATAATTTTGGTTTTTATAAATAGGAATTCACGAACATTTCATATAATGAATAGATTATAAGGAAGGAATTAAGACATCTAGGAGATGGTCTGTATGGATATCATTTGGAAAGGAAATGAGCATACGAATTCCAGCAGCCGCGAAGGATACGTTCCGTTTATCATTGTGAATCACATATCAGTTGGTTCCATGAGCAGTATGGATGCATGGTTCACAGACCCGAGCAATGACGTATCCTCGGCTCATTTTGGGGTATCTAAAGAAGGTAAAATCCATCAATATGTCAAGATCGAGCGGATGGCGTGGGATCAAGGCATTCCTAAACAACGAATCCATGTATCAAAAGCCCAAGTTGTAAGGGATATGGGTGTTAATCCTAATTTATATGCCGTATCCATTGAGCATGAAGGCATGAGGGGAAACCTCACTGAAGCTCAGTTTCGAGCATCCGTCAAGCTTCATCATTATATCCGCGATTATGTTGCAGATCACTACAATACATTTTTTTCATTAGACCGTTATCATGTTATTGGGCACAGCGATGTGAATCCAGTGGGAAAGCCTTATTGTCCAGGACCTCAATTTCCTTGGGATCGATTATATGATACTTTGAGGGAAGGAGATGAAGCGAAAATGGAAGAGCTTAGGAAGCAAATAGCTGATTTAGAATCACAGAACGCTTCGCTTTCAGATCGAATATCTAAGCTTGAACAGAACATGCGTATGCAGGCTATTCCTTCATGGGCCCAGGATGCAATAGATGCAGCAGTTGACAAGAATCTTGTCCTCAACCCAGAGAACAGCTCTTATGATTTTTATCGATTACTTGTGGTGTTACATCGTAAGGGTGTGATTTGATTGGATTATTCAGTTTATGGTTACTCACTTGTACCGCTTATTATGTTGTTGGTCAGTGTAATCCGAATGATCGGATTACCTAAACGCTATTTACCCATCGCTTCAATAGGTTTGGGAATTGTGGCAGGTTTATTGTACTTGTATCCAGATGAACCTAAGAGAGCAGTGCTTGAAGGCATTGTACTTGGTTTGGTAAGTGTAGGGGTTTGGTCAGGAGTCAAGAATACCTTCGAGCGCACACTGCCACCAGATTGAATAGCTTATCATTAGGATCTCAACTGTGGTCAAAACCATGGCGGGATCCTTTTTTGATTGAAATGTTTGTCATTTAATTTTCTCATATCCCAGCGCAACTAATCGTCTTTATATGAGTATAAATTAACACAACGTAACATCTTGATGGAGGTTAAAGCAATGAAGTGGAAGCGTTTATTCATTCTCATCACTGCACTGTCAATCTTTAGTACAGTCACGATTGCTGCTGATGATGTATGGGAGTCTTACAAAGCCAAGAAAATGAAAGTGACATGGAATGGTAAAGAAATAGCACCTAGCGCAGTACAGCTTGCCGACGGCAAGAAGATGCTGCCTGCCAGCGAAATTAGCAATTCAGTTCAAGCACTTGTCAAATTTGATGAAAGTACCGACACACTGCACATGTACAAACCTAACGTACATATTTTTCTACAGCAAATCATTCGTGATGAAGTGAAGCCGTTCGGTAATGTCGCAAAAGGAAAATATGAATTTTCTATTTTCTCCCAAGTTGACAACTTGTTGACACCTGTTCATTCATTTATGATTACCGTGGAGGATCCTTACGGTGAAATCGTATATCATACAGAAAATGTGTTAGAAGAGCAAAAAGACAATTTCTGGTTTGTTACGCCAACGATTAAGCTTGATTTCAAATACACGGGCAAATATAAAGTGAAATACGCGATGAAAATTAGCGAGGACGCAAGCTATCAGACGGTTGCTGAAAAAGTGATTCGCTGCTTTGATACAAATTAAGTTCGTTTGAGAGAGATGACTTTTAGGAGTCATCTTTTTTGTTGCTTATAGAACGAGCATGAGCTTATGTTTGGAGAATACATTTGACCCTCTCCCCCTAAAAATGGTAACATACGATGTAATCAGTAAAGAACTGCTGTATGTATCATAACGTAAAGGAGAATGATCATGTCCGACCATATTCATGATGAACATTGCGGTTGTGAGGATCACGAACACGAGGAGCAAGTCTTTGTAGTAACGGATGATGAGGGTGTCGAGCATGAGATGATTATCGTTTTCACCTTCGAAATGGAGAATAAAGCCTATGCAGTATTGTTAGACCGCAACAATCCGGATGAGGATGGTGTCATTTTCAGAATTGAAGAAGATGAAGAAGGCGATTTCTTAACCTCTATCGATGACGAAGACGAGTGGAATCGAGCAGCGCAAACATATGAAAAACTAGTCTCGGAACAAAGCTGATTGACTGCATGCGCAAACGCTTGAATCTAGTGCAAATTGTCTAGGATTTGCTTGTGCATATTTAAGAAGGTGTCCCCAAAAGTCAGATTCAAATGACTCTTGAGGACACCTTCTTTTTTTGAAAACATAAGAATGCTTATTTTCGTGGATTAAAATACATAATTCGGCCATTAAATAAATGGAGTTCAGCTTTAAGCAGTCGTCCTAAGTACTTACACAGCTCATTCGCTTTCGCTTTATCCCCATGTGTCGCCTGGTCAGGCAGAACCACTTGAATGTGATGGACATCTTGCTCCTCGATCGTTTCGTGTCCGATACCGAATAATATGTATGCGTATAGGTTATTATTTCCTTTAAGATAGAACCATTTACCTTCGCCTTCGGGTTTAGTCTCAATGGTGTAGGGGAACGCAGCATCCGCATATGCCCAATCGAGCTGCTTGCCCGTAAGCGTGACCTGCTCCTGGTATCGGTTTAAATATGCTTTGACTTCATCAAGTGTCAACGATGACACCTCAGAGCCTGTTACGAATTTAATGTATGCACTTTGGCTCATTCAAAACACCTGCCTCGCAATTAGTCCCTTTAGAAGAGCTTGATTTTGAGCTAAGAATTCCATGAACATCATAGCACTATCCGCTAGGTTTAGCAATATGATTAGTTGTGGTATGAATTACTCATTGCCGTATGGTAATAATTGGGTCCTAATCCGCAAAGACGAATCAGGAGGAGCTGTGCTATAATTAAAAATACGAAATATTCTGACAATTCAAACGGGAGGGATATAGGTGTTCGAAACATTATATGAACAAACAGAGAAAACGACGGTTCACTTTGTTGGATTTGCAACGGAACGTGCACGGTATGATTTTTCGATTGTATATACAGATCAGTTCTTTGGTAAGCCCTTAGTCATTTGCATGCAAACAGGCCGTTCTTCACTGCTGGATTCGCATGATATGAATGAAATTGAGTATTTACAGCATATTTTCAACATTCGTCAAAAGGAAGAAGCAGAAGAGCTTTCATTATTTCTGAATCAGAAAATGCCTTCGTTAAGGATAAAGGAGCAATATTGATTATGGTCCGCCGCTTAATACTGAAGAACCCAAGCCGTTTTCCCATTAGAGGCTTGGGTTCTTTTTTGTAGTGCGGCGTGCCCAGAAGCACGCATAATCTAGCCGGTGAAAGTC
>CAYUSG010000090.1:0-15951 GCA_964447355.1 uncultured Paenibacillaceae bacterium | reverse complement strand
GAAGATTCTTGAAGATGCATTCTCGTACGCGAATCAATTAGGACAGCGCAAAGGTGCGGGAGCGGTCTATATTAATATTTTTCATTGGGACGCTAATGAACTGCTGGACAGTAAGAAAATCAATGCAGATGAGAAATCAAGGCTTCAATCGTTATCGATCGGCCTCAATTGTCCTGACAAATTGTTCGAGCTGGCAAGGCGCGATGACGATCTCTATGCCTTCGCCCCTTATTCGGTATTTAAAACCTATGGTCAGCATTTGGATGATATGGACATGGATGTGATGTATGAAGAGCTGCTTAACCATCCTCAAGTGAAGAAGAAAAAAGTCATGAGCGCGCGTGATATGTTGATTAAGATCGCAATGATCCAGCTCGAAAGCGGTTATCCTTATATGATTTTTAAGTCAAATGCAAATCGGCAGCATCCATTGAAAGTCTTGGGGCAGATCAAGATGTCTAATTTGTGCACCGAAATCTTCCAGCTGCAAGAAACGTCGACGATACATAACTATGGTGAGGACGATGAGATTCGTAGAGATATTAGCTGTAATCTAGGTTCGCTGAATATCGTAAATGTGATGGAAAGCGGCACCATTAAGCAATCCGTATATATTGGAATGGACATGCTCACCGCAGTATCTGATATGACATCAGTTGAAAATGCACCCGGTGTTCGCAAAGCCAATCAACAATTGCATTCGGTAGGACTTGGTGTGATGAACCTGCATGGTTATTTGACCAAGGTGGGAATTCCTTATGAAAGTGAGGAGGCCAAAGACTTTGCTAATACGTTCTTCATGATGTTGAATTTCTACAGTATCGAAAAGTCGATGAACATTGCTAGGGAACGAGGCGAGTGCTTCGAAGGCTTCAACCAATCGGATTATGCAACAGGTGAATTCTTCGCCAAGTATGTAAACACATCATACAAGCCTAAAACGTCTAAAGTTGCACGTTTATTCGAACAGATCGCGATCCCAACGCCTGAGGATTGGTTAAAGCTGAAAACGCAGGTGCAGCAGTTCGGGATGTATCACGCCTATCGCCTAGCCTGTGCCCCGACAGCATCCATCTCGTATATTCAGAATGCGACGTCATCGGTGATGCCGATTGTTGAACAGATTGAGACAAGGACTTATGGGAATGCTACAACCTATTATCCCGCGCCTTATCTTGCGAAGGAGAACATCTTGCTGTATAAATCGGCTTATACGATGGATATGTTTAAACTGATTGATTTGATTGCGGTCATTCAAGCGCATGTCGATCAAGGCATCTCTACAATTCTGTATGTGAACAGTGATATTTCTACGAGGGAACTCGCTCGTTATTATATTTATGCGAATGCAAAAGGCTTGAAAAGCTTGTATTATACAAGAACGAAAAAGGTCGGTATCGAAGAATGTGTTGCTTGTGCCATATAGAAAGGGGTTAACGTTAAATGCTTGCAGTCAATTGGAATAAACCCGAGGATGACTACTCCAGAATGTTCTGGAATCAGAATATTCAGCAGTTTTGGACGGAAGAAGAATTCCCAGTCTCTTCGGATAAGAATATGTGGTCAGAGCTAAGTGAGCCAGAGAAGGATGTCTTTAAGAAGGTGCTTGGCGGATTAACGCTGCTGGATACGAAGCAGGGCGGTGAAGGCATGCCGCTGATTCTGCTTCATGTGGAGAACCTGCAAGCGAAGTCGGTGCTTGCTTTTATGGGGGCGATGGAAGAAATTCATGCTAAGAGCTACAGTCATATTTTCACAACATTATGTACTACATCGGAAATTACAAGTTTATTCGAATGGGTGGAGCAACATCCGCTCTTAACTCAAAAGGCCGCATGCATCACGCGTTACTATCACCGGTTGTTTCAACAGGAAGTGAGTCGGAAGGATCTTTACTTAGCGATGACTGCGAGTGTGTTCCTCGAATCGTTCTTATTCTACAGCGGATTTTTCTACCCTTTATATTTAAGCGGTCAAGGCAAAATGACAGCAAGCGGCGAGATCATTAATTTAATTTTAAGGGATGAGAGTATTCACGGGGTATTCGTTGGATTGCTCGCGCAGGAGATCTATGCTCAGATGTCAGAAGCTGAACAAGCGGATGTTAAGCAAGAGCTATACTGTTTGTTAGATGAATTGTATTCAATTGAGGACGCTTATACCCAAGAGATTTATACTGCCATAGGTCTTCACGAAGAAGTGATCCGCTTCGTCAAATATAATGCGAATAAAGCGTTAATGAACCTAGGGTTCGAAGCTTATTATCCGGAAGAACGAATCAATCCGATGATTGAAAATGGTTTGCGAACCGAAACGAAAAACCACGATTTCTTTAGTCTCAAAGGCAATTCCTATGTGAGGGCGCTTAACGTTGAGAAGCTGCGTGATGAGGATTTTTGTTTTCATATGGATTGATCGATTTTGAAAAAGGGACGTCTCAAATGATAAGATGCATTTGAGACGTTTTTTATTTCAGGATTTTGCACATTTTGATTTAGGATAGTTGCAAAATTCTCATATAGAGGGGAATTCTAAAAGTGTATATGATGCTATATGTGTTAGCGATGCTGGCATTCTTAGATTTATTCGTTCAGTTTCCGATCATGAGTCCATATGCTCAAAGCTTAGGGGCGGAGCCCATCATGATTGGCTCTATTGTAGGTGGTTATTCGTTAACGAATTTATGCGGCAATCTAATAGCGGGATGGTGGATCGATCGTTTTGAAGCAAGACGCATTTTATGGATTGGCATGGTATTGACAGGTGTGATTGTAACCGGGTATTGCTTTGTGGATTCACCTCAACAACTCTTAGGACTGAGGTTGCTGCATGGATTCTCAGGGGGACTGCTAGCCCCGAGTGCGTTTGCGCTAATTTCAAACCAAGCGTTTCTTGATGGCAAGTCGCAGGGTAAGACGATGGCATTCTCAGGGGCTTCAGTAGGTGCGGCGGCGATCATAGGTCCGGCATTGGCTGGGATACTCAAAGGCCAGCTTGGTGTGGATGCTGTTTTTATGACGGTTGCTGGTCTAATGTTTGTAGGCTCGGCGATGATTATCGCGATAGGTCATAAGATAACTCCAAGTGTGAGTACGGCAGCTAGGGACCCGCAGACGCTGTCGGAATGGCTTCCGCACATTATTAACAGTCGTATCTGGCCGTCATATCTTGGTGCATTTAGCTTAATGTTCGCCATGGGAATACTTACATATATGCTGCCATTACAGACAGATGCGCTTCAACTTGGTGAACGAGCGGCGGGTTTATTATTAAGCAGCTTTGGTGTGGTCGCTATCATTTTGTTTGTACTGCCTACGAATCGGATCTTTGATCGTGTTCATATTTTAACAGCCTTATGGCTAGGATTCGTATGTATCAGCATTGCATTAGCTGTATTAAGTATGAGTACAGAGCTTGTTGAGTTTATTATTGCGATGTGTGTTTACGGCGTTGGGTTTGCGCTTGTGTTTCCAGCCATGACGAAGAATATAGCGGTGAATACCGAAGTGAAGCATCGAGGTAAGGCATTTGGATTGTTCTATTCGATCTATTCTATCGGTGTTGTAGCAGGTTCCTTTATCATTGGATTCCTCGCAGTGTCCCCCCAGGGAGCCTTCATAATAGGAACTGTATTCATGGCGGCAGTTAGTTTGATATTGATCTTCTTTAAACGAATGATTGTGATAAAACTTTAAGATTAATATAAATGGAAGGAAGTGCGATGTTATGGATTTTGAAACGGTGATGCAGGAGCTCGAAGCACTTGGCAAGGAACGAACTAAGAAAATGTACATATCCAATGGTGCGCATGAGCCGCTGTTTGGTGTGGCTACAGGCGCTATGAAGCCTATTGCTAAGAAAATCAAAAAAAATCAACCGTTAGCAGAAGAGCTTTATGCTACTGGCAACTATGATGCTATGTACTTTGCAGGTATCATTGCGGACCCTAAAGCGATGTCTGAGGCGGATTTTGATCGTTGGATGGATAGTGCCTACTTTTATATGCTTTCCGATTATGTGGTTGCGGTCACTTTATCAGAGTCAGATATTGCCCAAGCTGTTGCTGATCAATGGATTAAAAGCGGTGATGAACTGAGAATGTCAGCGGGCTGGAGCTGCTACTGCTGGTTATTAGGAAATCGCCAAGATGATGAGTTTTCCGAAATGAAAATGTCCAAAATGCTTGATGATGTGAAGGCTGTGATTCATGGCTCACCTGAACGAACGAAAGCTTCAATGAACAATTTTATATACACTGTAGGGATTTCGTATTTGCCGCTGCATGAAAAGGCACTTGAGACTGCAAAGGAAATAGGTACAGTAGAAGTCAAACGGGACAAGAAAAAGAGCAGCTCTCTAAACGCTTATGATCAAATACAAAAAGAAGTGGAAAAAGGAAGGCTTGGCTTCAAACGCAACTATGTGAGATGTTAAACCTTTGCTCACTATTATAGGTTACAGGGAATAGAACTCTTGACATACCCTCAGGGGGTATAATATGATAGGTGTATCATCAATATACCTAAGGGGGGTATCTAAAATGGAACCGAATCCTGAACATTGCGGTACTTCCGCAGATGAACGTAAAAGTCATCATTCCGATAAGATGAAGTCCAATTTAACGACAAGACTTAATCGAATAGAAGGCCAAATTCGCGGCGTTAAGAATATGATCGAGAAAGATACGTATTGTGATGATGTGTTGAATCAGATCGCAGCGATTCAATCAGCACTCAACAGTGTGGGCAAGCTTCTGTTGGAAGGACACTTAAAAAGCTGCGTTATCGAACGTATTCAGGCGGGAGAAGATGAAGTCATTGATGAGTTATTAGTCACGGTTCATAAGCTAATGAAATAATCCAATAGTCTTAAGGAGCGATATAATAATGAAGCAAATTATTTTACAAGTTGAAGGTATGTCATGCGGTCATTGTGTGAATGCGATTGAAACAGCATTAAAAGGGATTGGCGCAGTTGGAACCGTTGATTTATCAGCAAAGAAAGTGGAAGTTTCCTATGATGAAACTAAGCTTTCGGATGCAGTAATCAAGGAAGCGATCGAGGAGCAAGGGTACGACGTAGTTTAAGTTTGAACAGGGGCCGTCCAGAAAGTCGTATTAGCGACTTTTGGATGCCCCTTACAATGTTCAAAACCTTGATATATTGGGATTCTTATTACGATAATTTATAGATGCAGGTATTTTTTTTGGAGTTTAATATACCCTACGGGGGTATTTAGAGAGGTGATAAGCATGGACAACAAACAGGTGACGTTGAACATTTCTGGAATGACCTGTGCAGCTTGTGCAAACAGAATTGAGAAGGGTTTAAGCAAAATGGAAGGTGTATCGTCAGCGAATGTTAATTTTGCATTGGAACGAGCGACAGTTGATTTCGAACCGGCTAAAGTCGATCTTACCGATTTGGAAGAAAAGATCCACAAGCTCGGCTTCGGTACGATAAAAGATAGTGTAGAGTTGCACATAGCTGGGATGACCTGTGCAGCCTGCGCAAATCGGATAGAAAAAGGATTGAATAAGCTAGCAGGTGTTAGTCATGCAACGGTTAATTTCGCGCTGGAGACCGCACATGTTGAATACTCTGGCAGCCAACTTACAATTCAAGATATAGAGAGCAAAGTGGAGCAGTTAGGGTACAGTGCTGCACCCAAGGCGGAAAACGAATCGGCTGAAAGTCTGCGTCAACGTGAGATCAAAAACCAAAAAAACAAATTTATAGTGTCCGCCTTATTATCGTTTCCCTTATTGTGGGCTATGGTTGGCCACTTCGAATGGACCTCATTCATATGGGCGCCAGAGCTATTAATGAATCCATGGTTTCAATTCATCTTAGCAACACCTGTGCAGTTCTGGATTGGCAAATCATTTTATGTGGGTGCTTATAAAGCATTGAGAAACGGCAGCGCCAATATGGATGTATTAGTGGCATTAGGCACATCAGCAGCTTATTTCTACAGTATTTATTTGACTGTCAAATGGATGAATGCAGGCAGGATGCACTCGCCTGAAATGTATTATGAAACGAGCGCGATTCTCATTACTTTGATTTTATTAGGCAAGTTGTTTGAGGCTTTGGCTAAGGGCCGAACATCAGAGGCTATTAAGACTCTTATGGGCTTGCAGGCTAAGACGGCTTTAGTGATTAGAGAGGGTAAAGAAAGTGTTATTCCAGTCGAAGAGGTTTTTGCCGATGACATTGTGATCATTAAACCTGGCGAGAAAATACCAGTAGATGGCATCGTTATTGAGGGATTGTCCTCCGTAGATGAATCGATGCTGACAGGTGAAAGTATACCTGTTGAGAAGCAGCAAGGCGATTCAGTGATTGGGGCGACAATAAATAAGAATGGTGCATTAAAAGTTAAGGCTACTAAAGTGGGCAGTGAAACGGCCTTGGCACAAATAATTAAAGTCGTTGAACAAGCCCAAGGCTCTAAAGCACCAATTCAAAGAGTTGCAGACCGCATTTCCGGCATCTTCGTCCCGATTGTTGTGGGAACTGCAATCATTACGTTCTTCGTATGGTTCTTAGCTGTTAGTCCTGGCGAATTCGCAGGTGCATTGGAAAAGGCAATCGCGGTCCTCGTTATAGCTTGTCCGTGCGCTTTAGGCTTGGCCACACCAACATCGATTATGGCTGGATCAGGGCGAGCTGCTGAAGCGGGGGTTCTATTCAAAGGGGGCGAGCATCTCGAATCAACGCATCGTATCGAAGCGATAATCCTAGATAAAACAGGGACCGTGACTAAAGGAAATCCTGAATTAACTGATGTGTTGACGGATCTGGATGAAACAATGTTTCTTACATTGGTAGGTTCTGCCGAGAAGAACTCCGAACATCCTTTAGCTGAAGCGATTGTCAAAGGCATTGAAGAAAAAGGCATCGCGATACCTACTGCTGAGCATTTCGAAGCGATTCCCGGTTATGGAATTAAAGCAACAGTACAGGGGAAGGTTCTGTTCATCGGTACACGCAAGCTACTAACGCAGCAGCATGTATCCTTTGAATCTGCAACCGAAACGATGGAGCAGCTTGAAGCGGCTGGTAAAACAGCTATGCTGGTAGCGATCAACGGTGAATATGCGGGGATGGTGGCCGTAGCAGATACACTAAAAGAAACGTCTAAGGCTGCAATAACTCGGCTTAAGGATATGGGTTTGCAGGTCATAATGATGACGGGTGATAACCGAAGAACCGCTGAAGCGATTGCTAAGCAGGTTGGGATAAACCAGGTCTTGGCAGAGGTATTGCCTGAGGGGAAAGCAGATGCGGTTAAGACATTGCAAGCTAAAGGGCTAAAGGTTGCGATGGTTGGTGATGGGATTAATGACGCACCCGCGCTTGCGACCGCTGATATTGGGATGGCAATTGGAACAGGGACAGACGTTGCAATGGAAGCAGCAGACGTAACCTTAATGCGCGGTGATTTGAATAGTATTCCAGATGCGATCTATATGAGCAAGAAGACGATGGCCAATATTAAACAAAATTTGTTCTGGGCGTTAGCTTATAACTCCTTAGGCATTCCTATTGCGGCAATCGGATGGTTAGCACCTTGGCTTGCAGGTGCTGCTATGGCTTTAAGCTCTGTTTCCGTTGTTATAAACGCCTTGCGTCTACAGCGGATCAAACTGTAAGCAGCATTTATCATTTCCTGGGTAAGCGCAGGAGATGACAAATTGCACAAGATAAGCAGGCGAAAAAGGAGAAAACGGAGGAAGATCATGTAGATTTATGTAAGGGTGTGGTTGTGTATAAGCTGCCATGTTTGATGCAAACATAAAACATAATCAACGTTCACAGAAATCGTGTGTTTGAATCCATCCTATCATTAGCATTACATCATGCAATGGATTCATACATCATGTCAATTCAGAAATGAGGCGTTTTATGACTGCATTCAAATGGAACACTGCCAACGCACCCATACACATTTTATTGTTTGGCGTTTTATTAGCGCATATGGGCAGTTACATGGTTGTTCCGCTGCTGCCGATCTTTTTGATGCTGCATAAGGGCATGACGATTGCCCAAGTGGGGATCATTTTAGCCATTTCGCCGTTTTCGTTCCAAGCGGGCAGTTTGATTGGAGGCTGGCTAGCTGATCATGTAGGCCGAAAATATGTCATTGCGGCTGGTGCATGGATCAATGCGCTTGCCATTACTGGCTTTGCCCTATTTGAACAGATGGCTTGGTTTATTGCGATGGGACTGCTTAGTGGACTAGGCGTTGGGTTAAATGCTCCCTCAACCAAAGCGGCTATTGCCACACTAGTATCAGGAACACAGCAGCAGACAACAGCATTTTCGCTTAGAGGCATCGCGGCTAATATGGGTATCGCTGCAGCGGGCCTGTTTACGTATTTTGTTCTGGGAGGGCCGACAGCGTTAATATTTTATGTTGCAGCCGGTATGTTCACTGTACTTGGCTTCATAAGCTGGATTGGCCTGCCTAAAGGCTGTGGCAATGAACCCTGCAAAGCAGTGCCTCTTAAGTCGTATCTGGAACTGTTTCGAAATAAAGCGTATCTAGGCTTCTCCCTCGTAAGTATTATCATCTGGGCGGTCTATACTCAATTTTCTCTTAGTGTGCCTTTAAGAGCCGCTGATACCCTGTCCAATCCCGGTGTGATTAGTTTGGTCTGGACGATTAACAGTATTATCGTTATTGTTCTGCAGAGACCTATATCCAGACGGGTTATTCAGAATATGAATCCGATGCTGTCACTTGCTATGGGCATGCTGTTCATTGGAGCTGGCTTAATTGCTGTATACTGGGCCGCCAGTTTTTATTGGTTTATATTATGCGGCGTTATATTCATTATCGGGGAGATGTTAATCATGCCGACAATGGATGCTGCGATCTCAAGACTGGGCACACCATCGATGATTGGTGTTTTCTTCGGTTTATCTAATTTTATCTCGGGATTAGGTGAAGGGGCGGGTAAATTTGTGGGAGGTCAACTGCTAAGCATGGGCACAGGCTCGGCGCTGCCTTGGTTCATTTATGCCGCTGCAGCAGTAACTGCAAGCGGATTGCTGGCAGCACTAAGCAGGTGGAAGCCGCTTCGTACTTCATTAGCTGCTGAACCTGTCATACCCGTACGTAAACTCGACAATGAATCAGAAAAGCCGGATGCAACGGTTTCCTCTATCAGAGATTGGTTCTTAGGTCAAAAAGGAAAAGCAAAATAATCCAACTAATACAGCGAATACATCCTGCGGTAAGGTGATAATGACGGGTATTAGTCGTATCGTTCATCATCGATACGTGTTACCCCATCCACAATCAGATCCAATTCCGTTTCAAAATTTAACAGTAAGGGTTGCGGAAGCAGATCCTGAGCACTCTGAATATCGGGGTGCTCTAAAGCTTCCTCTAATGATAAGGGCTTGGCTTCCAACTGGTCGTACCACTCGCGGATGACATCAATAAATTGGTAAAATGCATTCTCAAACGCCTCGGCATCCGTCTCAGCATCATCCTCTTTGCTTGAAGTCATTTGGTTCCAACGGGTAAGGACGCGGCTTAAAGCTTCTTCGATACTGCTGTTCATATGACTTTCTCCTTTTTAATCTTCTATATTTGCAAAATGCTGTATCACATATGATACTATATTATAGCAATATGTCGCAGGCTTGATGATGGGAAGAGGAGATTGTAATGAAATTCGTATCGTGGAATGTAAATGGTATCAGGGCTTGTGTCAAAAAAGGATTTCTTGAAGCATTTGAAGATTTCGATGCTGATGTGTTCTGCTTACAGGAAACTAAATTACAGGCTGGACAAATCGATCTCGATCTGCCCGGCTATGAACAATATTGGCATTATGCAGAGAAAAAAGGGTATTCGGGTACAGCGATCTTTACTCGGATCAAGCCTCTTTCGGTGCGATATGGAATGGATGAGCATGAGAATGAAGGCAGAGTATTAACGTTGGAATATGAATCATTTTATTTGGTTAACGCGTATAGTCCGAATGCACAAAGGGATTTGGCCCGTCTACCGTACCGTTTAGAATGGGAGGATGTTTTTAGGCAGTATTTGCAATCGCTGGACGAACAGAAGCCGGTTATTCTGTGCGGCGATCTTAATGTGGCACATGAAGCCATTGATTTGAAGAACCCAAAGTCAAATCAGCAAAACTCTGGCTTTACTATAGAAGAACGGGACAAAATGACAACCTTGTTAGCGTCAGGCTTCGTGGATACATTTAGATATCTTTATCCAGATCGAAAAGATGTGTATACATGGTGGAGTTACATGCCAAAGGTGCGGGAGCGCAATATTGGCTGGCGAATTGATTACTTCATCGTGTCAGAACGGTTAGCATCATGTATTCAAGACTCTCAAATTTATGATCAGGTGTTGGGTAGCGATCATTGCCCGGTTGTATTACTGCTCGATCTGAACCCATTCACTAAAGTTTAGGAATGATTGTGCAGTTCTATCTTGACATACGTATATAGAAGTTTTTATCATTCTATATACAGGACTGGCCAGCGTGCTTATTCAAGTCCAAATCGCAGAAAGAAAGTGGGAGCAAAACATGGGTCGCAAGTGGAACAACATTAAAGAGAAAAAGGCATCAAAAGATGCGAGTACTAGTAAAATTTATGCAAAGTTTGGCCGAGAAATTTATATGGCAGCCAAACAGGGTGAGCCTGATCCGGAATCAAATCGTGCGCTGAAAGTTGTACTCGAGCGTGCCAAGACGTACAGCGTGCCTAAAGCGATCGTGGATCGTGCCATCGAGAAAGCAAAGGGCGGCGCCGAGGAGAATTATGATGAGCTCCGTTATGAGGGCTTTGGTCCAAACGGCTCAATGATCATTGTGGATGCCTTAACGAATAACGTAAACCGAACAGCTCCTGAAGTGCGTTCCGCCTTTAACAAAAATGGAGGAAGCATGGGGGTCAGCGGTTCTGTAGCTTATATGTTTGATGCAACAGCAGTCATCGGCATCGAAGGGAAATCTGCAGATGAAGTACTTGAACTGTTGATGGAAGCTGATGTAGAAGTTCGGGACATCCTAGAAGAAGATGAAGCCGTGATCGTCTATGGTGAGCCTGATCAATTTCATGCGATTCAAGAAGCGTTCATGAATGCAGGTATTACAGAATTCTCCGTTGCAGAGTTGACGATGCTAGCCCAAAGCGAGGTTGAACTTTCAGAGGATGTTAAACAACAATTTGAGAAGCTCATCGATGCGCTCGAAGATCTTGAAGATGTTCAGCAGGTTTATCACAATGTTGATTTAGGTGAATAAGGAATAATTAGGACATGAATCCGCTTCGCTGTGAGGCGGATTTTTTTGTGTGATTTAGTAATAATAAATACCCAAATGAGGTAAAACAATATAATAGGCAAACGATACCTCGAAAAGGTGTGTGAGTGAACATGGCCCATCGATTTTTTCTTATTTTATTAATTGCAGGGTTACCCTTATCAGTGGCGGGCAGCCTGCTTCATTGGACCCCGACTCTGCTATTTATTATTTATTGCACTACCATTATCGCTCTTGCTTCCTACATGGGGAGAGCTACGGAAAGCTTGGCGATAGTTTCAGGACCGCGCATTGGCGGTTTATTGAATGCTACGTTTGGCAACGCTGTGGAATTAATTATTTCCATCTTCGCTCTGCAAGCAGGGCTGGTAGAGGTGGTGCTTGCCTCTTTAACAGGTTCTGTCTTAGGCAATCTTCTGCTCGTAGCCGGATTATCGTTTTTAGTTGGCGGATTGAAATATAAACGTCAGGAATTCAGCGTATATGATGCTCGGCACAATTCTGGACTTTTAATGTTCGCAGTTATTGTGGCCTTTGTCATTCCTGAGGTGTTTACCATGAACATGAATGAACGTAATACGATGTCGTTAAGTATCGGTATTGCCGTTATATTAATCGTACTTTACTTGGCTGCGCTGTTCTTTAAGCTTGTGACCCATCGCGGAGTTTATGCAGTTCCTGGAGAGGAAGGAGCGGAAGCGCATGAGACGCCGGAGTGGGGTAAAGGTAAAGCGATTCTCATTCTCGCCTTAGCCACAGCGGCCGTCGCTTATGTTTCCGAGAATTTGGTACATACGTTTGAAAGTGTAGCTGAAACCTTTGGTTGGAGTGAGCTTTTTATTGGTGTCATCATTGTGGCAATTGTGGGAAATGCTGCAGAGCATGCCTCCGCGATCATTTTTGCATATAAGAATAAGATGAATATTGCAGTTGAAATTGCGGTTGGATCAACGTTGCAAATTGCCATGTTCGTAGCCCCTGTGCTCGTCCTTTTCTCGATGTTCACCAACCATCATATGCCGCTCGTTTTCTCCCTTCCTGAATTGATAGCTATGGCGGCAGCCGTGCTGCTAACGATCAACATAACGGATGATGGTGATACGAACTGGTTCGAAGGTTTAACCTTACTAGCGGCCTATGCGATCATGGGTATTGGTTTCTTTCTGTTATAATGCTACGAATTAAGTTGAATAAGCCAAATGATGTGATCGGGGCTGTCCGAAAAGTGGTATTTCAGCCCGATAACTAAAAAGTCAAAGCCCAAGAATGCTGTAAAATAATCAACATTCTTGGGCTTTTTATTTCCCTTAAGATAGACTTTTTGGACATCCCATATGTGATGGACACCCTGAATTGGATGATTAATCCATGGAAGGTTTTATGCTAAAATGACAAATGAATGGAGAGTGAGCGAGTACATGAAATTTCAACAATTTACAGTGGGTCAAATGTTTAAAACCAATCCTTATGTGGTGACACGTGAGGACATCATTCAGTTTGCAGAGCGCTATGATCCACATGGTTATCATATCAATGACAACCAAGCGAAACAAAGTATCTTCGGTACATTAGTCGCATCGGGTATGCACACCATGTCAATCATTAACGCTGAATGGGTTAAGTTAGGTGTGCTCGGTGAAGATATGTTAGGAGGGCTTGGCATAGAAGCGAAATGGCTGCATCCTGTGCATCCCGGAGACACCATTTATGCAGATGTTGAAGTGCACCAAAAGCGAGAGCTGGATGATCTAAAGGGGATTATAACGTTTCAATTTACAGGATATAATCAGCATCATACCGTTTGGGCTAAAGTGAGAATCAAAACAATCGTTGCAGCAGAAGTGAATCCAATACAAAAGAAAACATCACAAATAACTGGATAACCCTACCATTTTCCGATTCATTTTCGAATATAGTATAAGATGAGTCTGAAAAGTAGAAGGGGGAAGTAGAATTGGCACCATTAAAAGTATTAGTTGCAGATGATGATCCGAATGTCCACGAAATTATTCGTATATATTTTGAACAGCACCAAATCGAGTTGATCGAAGCGTTTGATGGAAAAGAAGCACTTGATCTAACAGCCAAACTTTCACCTGATATGGTCATTCTAGATGTGATGATGCCCGAAATGGATGGTTATGATACGTGTAAAGAACTGAATAAAAGCACGGACATTCCGATTATTATGCTGACAAGTAAGCGGGAGGAAATTGATTGTATTCTGGGCTTGGAATTAGGAGCAGATGATTATATGACTAAGCCATTCAGCCCCAGAGAACTGATTTCAAGAATGAAAGCTATTTTTCGCCGAGTGCATGCAAAGCAAGCAGCTCATAAAGCAGATAAAGAGGATTGGGTCATCGAAATTAGTGATTTAAAGATTCACCCGGCAAGACGTGAGGTGTTAGTTAATGGAGAGCTTCTCACTCTAAGACCCAAGGAATTTGAATTATTAACCTATATGGCCAAATCGCCGGGTCATGTATTTACCAGAGATCACCTGCTAGAGCATGTTTGGGGATATGACTATATGGGTGATGCTCGAACGGTTGATGTACATATTAAGAAAATTAGAAAAAAACTAGCTGAGTACGACCGTAATTTTATCGTAACGGTTTGGGGCGTAGGTTATAAATTAGAGAGGGACATCGGATGAGGTGGATACAGAAAAGCATTTTTCTGCGTCTGTTGTTCAGTTATGTTATCACAGTACTGCTGGGATTGAGTTTGGTTGGTGTTGCGTTATCGTTCTTAGTCAGTGAGCATATTAACCATACGAAGCAGGAGGAGTTGCTTCGCAAAGCCAAGAAGGTCAATATGGCATTACAGAATCTCAGCATTACAGATCCAGCTGCAGAGCAGGTTTTGCATTTTTTCGATGAAGCCTTTGATACAAGAATATGGATATTTGATCCTTACGGTAAAGTGATTGCAACTTCATCTAAGGATGAGGTCTCCATCGGTAAATCGGTGTCGCCTACCGTCGTGGAGAAGGTGCTGCGAGGGGAAGTCGCGATGAACGAACTTCAATTTGAAGGGTTGACCAAGCCGTATACCTCAGTCGCCATTTCCTGGGGGCAAGAATCGGTCGTATATGGCGGCATTGTGCTGCACGCCCCTGAGAATGAAATGATGCAGACGATTGGACAAATTCGAGAAATGCTCGTGTGGGCCAGTTTGTTTGGAATCCTTTTCTCCCTTGGTATGGGATCTTATTTGTCCTGGTCGATTTCCAGGCCGCTCCGTCAAATTGATCGAGTTGTGAATCAAATTGGTCATGGGGATTACAGCGAACGCATCCATATTGATTATGTTGATGAATTAGGTGATCTGGCGATAACGATTAATAAAATGGCGGATAAATTGCAAACGATTGATCAAGAGCGGAAGAAAATCGATCAACTTCAGAGCGATTTCCTAGCCAATGTGTCTCATGAATTGAGAACACCCTTAACAGCAATGCAGGGCTTTCTAGAGGCTTTGCAGGACGGTTTGATTTCGAGTGAAGCAAGCCATAAATATTATGAAGTGATGTATAAGGAAACCATTCATATGAATCGCCTGGTGGACGATATTCTCGATCTGATTCGCCTGGAGAATAACGAGATTAATTTATCGAAGCAATGGCTAGATCTGTCATCTTTATTAGGCAGCGTTGCCTTTACGTTCCAACAAGAAGCTAAGAACAAACAGAATGAGATCAGTGTTCAAGTCGATGAAGGCTTAAAGCTGTATGCTGACCTGGATCGAATGGAACAAATTATAGTTAACCTTGTTAAAAATGCAATGAAGTTTACAGATCATGGACGAATTGAGCTCATCGGCCAACAAACGAATGAATGGATTGTTCTGAAAATAGCAGACACGGGTATTGGGATTTCTGAACACGATCAAGCATTAATCTGGGGAAGATTCTTCAAGGTTGATCGTGGACGATCCAGAAAGAACAAAGGGACAGGTCTTGGACTTGCAATTGTAAAGGAACTGGTAGAACTGCATCATGGGACCATTGAGGTTGAGAGTCGGTTAGGTGAAGGGACGACCTTTATGATTAAGCTGCCAGTGAAGTGAGGCAAAAGTACTTGAATGTTCTTCGTACATTCATAATTGTTTCCAAATTTGGTAATAGTTTGGTCATATTTTCGGTGTAAAGTAGATAGTGTCAGAGAGAAAGACAAGACAGCATTACAACGAAAAAGGAGGAGTTTGGAGTTGAAAACACGGAAATGGTGGTTAGCGGCAATTCTGGCATTAACGGTGGTTATGGCAGTAGGGTGCAATAATACAACAGGAACAACACCAACTGACAATTTAGAACCTACAGAACCTACAGTCACAACACCTGCTACTGAAAACAACAACTTCGAAGCTGATGAGCCAGAAGAAGCAGTGGAAACGGAAGTCGATCCTTTAGAAGAGAATGAGATAGCTCCAGAGGAAACTGAGGCAGCACCAACAGAGGCCACAGAAGTTGAACCAGTTGAAGAAGGATCCGATGCTGAATCATCGCTTGAAGACGAATCTGCTGTTGATGAACAGTCCACTCTTGACGAAGCTCAAACGGATACGGATGTAGAGGTAGACGAGCAGCTCAATCCTTAAGTTCACCACATAACCTCAAAAAAATAATAGTATATAC
>CAYUSG010000089.1:10501-15996 GCA_964447355.1 uncultured Paenibacillaceae bacterium | reverse complement strand
TTGTGTTTCAGTCGCTGACAAGAACATCATAAACACTCCTAAAGTCGAGCCCGTCGCGGCTGCAAATTCATTCCAAGTTATATCCTTATAATGCGCTTTATAACGACTCCACCAAGCAAGCAGTTCACCCTCGCGCTCTTCTACCTTAATATGCTTATACACCTGAAGGTCGCAGTAATAAGCCACAAGCTCCGTCACATAAGGCTGCACAGCTTCATACGATGGCAGCTCGCGAATACAGGCTTGGCACGTTCTAACAAGCTGATGCAAGTAGCCCCCGTCTTCCTTCTCATCTCTCATTGCGTAGTAATCTACAGGCTCAGCTGTGGGATTAACTGCGTCCAGCATCGATTGATGAAGCAATCGAAAATCTTCGGGGTCCAAAGATGTACTGCGATCACATAAATTATCCAAGTAATCACTTATCGTCTGAAATGCAACAATGAGACGAATCAATATATGCCGATACGCAGGGTGAGGAGCCGCATAGACAGCTCCGCCCTCACAGTGAAATTGTTTACTGGTCATGCTGTCAATCGCTTGTTTGCGAAGCTCTGCATCTGGAATGCGATCGGCAGCCGCCCTCCAATGCTTTAGCTGCTTATGCACCTCTGGCAGAATATGTCGATACATATGAAACATTAATGGAATCGGATGGCGTGGGTAAACGGAGGAGGACGTTGGTTTTAAGTTTTGTGCACCGCTGCTCTGTTGCAACATCTGTCCCCTCCTCTAGATTTGTATCATTACATAAAAACGATCCGAATAAAATGAACCCAATATCCTATTATATACTAAACTTTTTTCGAAAGCATATATAAATCGTATCAATTTTTTCAAGGCGCTGAACAACTGCTTTAAATTTCGGAAATTTATGAATGAGGTTTGGACCCATCTCCTAAATCCTGATTCACACGGTACCATAAATGAAGGTCATTAATTTGACTGGCCAGTTCGGCAATTTCCCAATTCAAGGCGCATGACACCTCGAAATCATCCTCCTGATTGAGGCGTGCCTGCTTCTGATTAATGCGGTCCTCTCTTTCTTTCACGCGGTCTGGGATACTCCCTCTAATATCTTCCCACGCTGCCAAGACGGCCTCCCGCTCACTGAGGTCCAATGCTTCCCATTCAACTTCAAAAACCGGCAATTTAATGCTCAAACGCTCATCATAAACAAATGTATAATTCAAGGTTAAAACCCCTTTATGACAATGTAATAAGAGCTGGCAAACTTGTCGTATCAAATTAGACATTTTATCATAATTTTGGCATGATGAAAATATCACCTGCCTGTGTCAGCAATTGAATACGCATCAAGCGGTTAACAATTGGAATGCTCATTCGTATTATAGTCATGTATGTCTTATCTCTATTCTTCTGCTACATAGATGGTGTTAAAATTAAGTACCCTAAGGATTGGCAAGCATGTTATAATTGGGTTATCAATCCTATGAAACAGGAGTTGAAGTCTATGAAGCTATTGATTTGTCAGGTCGTAAATATTGTGGATATGAATAATGAATTGATTACACAACAAGAGTTTGTTCATGGCGAGATCAGCCATATGAATGTTCAGATCGGAAGTTCCGTTATCACACACAAGCTGGGATTGAAAGAATTCAATGTCGTACTGGATCAAAGGTCTGGGGACAGTGCCAGACACAAAATCGTCGATATTGAATACAACATGATCAGTGAACCGGCTGCAACCAAAGTATATTTGGAGCCCACAACCTTAATTGTTGGGCAGCATGATATCGGGAATTATTAGTCAAGAAGTTAAAGGCTTCGAATCTATAGCCTTACTGTTGGCACAAGTGTGTCAGCAGTTTTTTTATTCGTCATTATTTGGGAATAATAGGAAGGAGTCGTTCGGGTTGCTTCAGGTCGAACAGGTGAATCACCGTTTTCAAAATGGCAGTGTGACGATTCCCGTACTGCATAATATAGATTTTACAGTCCAACAAGGGGAAATGATTGCTTTGCTGGGCAGTTCTGGTTCAGGGAAATCTACCCTGCTGAATCTGATGGCGGGGCTAATGAAACCGTCGGAAGGCTCTATAAAAATCGCCAATCAAGCCATAGAGACGATGAATGAGAATCAATTAGCTGAATTCCGCAGAAAACACATTGGGTTTATTTTCCAATCTTACGAATTGATTCCCCATTTGAATATTCAAGAGAACGTTGAACTCCCCCTTGTATTTCAAGGCATGAGTCCCAGAATAAGAAAAGAAAGAAGCATCGCACTGCTCACCAAAGCTGGACTGGGAGATAAACTTAAGATGTTCCCCTCTCAATTATCAGGCGGCCAACAACAGCGCGTCAGTATATGCCGAGCCTTAATTACAGAACCCGCAGTCGTTTTCGCGGACGAACCTACAGGTAATTTGGACACCTCAACTGAAAGCGAAATTATGGCTTTACTGGCTGAACTGAATCAAACTCTCGGTATGACGTTCGTCATTGTAACGCATGAGCAGGAGGTAGCCAAGAGAACTAAGCGAATTCTATTCCTAAAAGACGGCTACATTACGGATCAATCCATCGGAACCCACCACACACAAGGAGGTGATCCCGCTTGAGATGGAGAGATTATTTCCGACTTTCTTGGGATCAACTGCGCAGACGAAAAGTCGTAACGGCGATGTGTGCGATTGGAATTGCCATTGGTTCATCCTCTATTATGGTAGCTCTTGCCTTCGGTGAATCGATTACGCATTACACTGAGCTTCAAATGAAGCACTACCTCAAAACAGACGAAATAACCGTATCCGATCAGGAAGTCGATGTCCATGATGACAAGTTGAGGCAAAAGCTGCATACGATTCAAACGATCCCTCACGTGAAATCAGCCGCAACGTTCGAGCAATTGGGATATTATCGATTTGATGTGGATGAGACAAAGCATGGCAACCTTGAATTAATCGCCACCGACTTGGAGGTTCTGGATGATTTCGGATATAAACTGCAGCAAGGGGCCGTCCCAGCCAATACACACGGCATTATTATCACGTACGGTGCCATGTACGATATTTATGATGATCGAACCAATGAAATTCGTCAGAAGCTCATTGAGCAAAACCCCGAACTGATGGATTCTTTGAATGAACTGAACGACAGTTATCCGCTCTATCAGAAAACACTTATTCTGAAAACAACAGAGGACCTTGAAGACGGCACGCAGCAAACATTCGAATTCCCTGTAAGAGTCTCTGGCATTATTGAAAAGCCTGAAGGAACCTCAACCAGCATGCTGCGTTATGACAGCCGTGCGTTTATTTCGCCAGAACTTGCTGAAGAAATCAAACAAACCCTTAAACATACAGCCAGCTTTCAAAATCAACATATATCAAAGGAAACCAAAGTCATTGTTGATGCCCCTGAACATGTGGAGATAACGGAAACACTCATTCAAAAACTAAAGATGGATACATCAACCAATCTCCATCGGCAAGAGCAAATGCAGAATGAATTCGTCATTCTGAGATTAATATTCGGAGGCATCGGTATGTTCGTCCTCCTCGTTGCCTCGATCTCAATCGTCGTAGCGATGACCATGTCTACCTATCAACGCAGAAGACAAATCGGGATTATGAAAGTACTTGGCGCTAATTTACATCAGATCCGTAATATGTTTATCTTCGAATCCAGCTTACTCGGATTGCTGGGCGGTTTACTCGGCATCTTGTTATCCTATTGGGTCATTTGGAGCATCAATTTCGTTATTAATACGTTCTCAGGCGGGCCTGGCGGAAGTGAAGAATTGTTATTTATCCGTTTGTGGATTCTCCCTGTCGGCATAGCCTTTGCCGTTCTAACAGGTGTGCTTTCCGGCATTTATCCTGCTGTGAAGGCTTCCAGAACCGATGCACTATCTGCAATTAAGAGAGAATAGATTCATTGATGGAGGTTAGATCATGTTAACATCAATTCTGAAACGCTGGAAATGGATCGTCATCGGTCTGATCCTTTTGAGTATCACGGCACTATTATTTACGATCAGCAGGCCGCAGCAAGCAAGTGATACCCCTCAACTGCAAGCCTTAAGATTCCAGCCAGAGATTAGGGACCTCACTAGTTCAGTAGAGATAAAAGGAAAATCCTCGTATGTAGATGAACAATTAGTTTACGCGCCATACAGCGGTGAAATTGATTCATGGCACATTACTGAAGGTTCTGAGGCCGTTCGAGATCAACTCTTATTCGTCATGAACGACGATGACATCGAACAACAAATCAAACGTCTGCAGGCGACGATTGAACGTCAGCAATTAGAATTACAGCAGCTCGAGCTTAGATCCAAGCTGGAGAAGGAAGCCCCCCATACGTTAGAGTACAGTGAACATGCAGCTTTAGAGCGGTATAGTAATCTTGAGAATTATAAAGTTCAAATCGAATTGCTGCAGGTTGAGCTGGAATTGAATCAACTAGAGCTCGAATCGCTCATGGCTGACCAGACCAAAGCCGAATACCATGCGCCTGTAGACGGCATCTTCCTGTTTAAGGAAGAAGAACAACCCCTGAGGGTCCAGAGTGAAGAGCCCATCGGTAAAATCGTAGACGTAGCGAAGTTAGAAATGAAAAGCACTGTAAGCGAATATGAGGTATTCAAAATTAAAGAAGGGATGCCCGTTGAAGTAGACGTCGATGCGATGAAGGATGTGGTCATAGAAGGCAAGGTAACGCAAGTTTCAAAGTTTGCATCTGAGGAAGATGGCAGTACGGCTGCTAGATTCGACATCGTTATTTCACTAGAATCAACGGATTCGATCGTGGCTGGATTAAATTTATCGGGACATATCGTAACCGATCGCGTACCACAAGCGTTAGTCCTCCCTACCATCGCCATCCAAAAAGAAGACGACCAATATTATGTTATGGTGGAGGAATCGGACGGCACCATCCACAAGCAATTCATCGAGATCGGACTAGAAACCCCTGAGTTCACAGAAATAAAGAAAGGGTTAACGCAAGAGGATACCGTTATACTGCAATAAGATGAATTTCCTATCATATACATACTTAGGGCTGGCTCTGACCTTGTCCTCGACTTAACAGCGAGGGGATATTATAAGGTATAGAGACAGCCCTTTCGTGAGTTAATTTTTAGTTATACGCAATAAATGTGTTGAATCAGGAATGAATGGAAGCTCGCTTGCTATTAATTCTGCTTTTGCACTCTGTGATTCAACAAAGGCGATAATCTCACCCATATGCGGGTATGGCTTCCATGCCAGTGTCATAACCGGATACATTCGGATTTCTCCCTGCGGCTTACAAAGTCGCAGCAGTTCTTGAATCGCAGCCTGGTGAAAATGAACATCAAACTGCTCATGGTACAAAAACAGAAAATGGCTGCAAACAATGAGCTCGTAAGACGTAGTACCCGCTTCCAGATGAGGCAAAGTCCCCGCACGATACAAACTATCTTGAGCCGCTCTAGAGCATTCATAGCTCTTAATGAAGCGCTCTAGGCTGGCTTGGCGCTG
>CAYUSG010000089.1:0-10401 GCA_964447355.1 uncultured Paenibacillaceae bacterium | reverse complement strand
ACCCCAATTTGCTCATACGTGTGGTTCTGCTCTTGTGTACTCATCTCTTCTCATCTCTCCTCTTCTCAAGCTTATCTGTCAAGCTCAGCTCTGCTCATCCTTCCTTCGAAAGATGTAAACATATTTTAACAGCGTTATGTCGGTTCATCAATATGAATTCACATACCTATGTCATGGTTTGAAATCCATAAGCGTTTAAGGTATGATGGTTCACAAATTGATTGAAGAATCGAGGAATGATATATGTTTAAGAAACATCAAATTTATAAAAGAGATAAGTGGAATATGCTGACGGTAGAAGTGCAAGGAAAGCAGCTGGTTCTGAGAGAAATTTCCGATCAATGGGGCGAAGAATGTCATATCTTCTTATCTCGGCCGGAGATGATGAATTGGGTGAATAAAAGGTTTAAATCCGAAACATTTGAAGGGACAGAAGAGGAACTGCAACAGATTTACGAAGCGTTTAAAGAAGTATAATCATTCATGTTAATCAAAATCAAAGGCAATCACAAGTTCCCAGACGGAGCTTATGATTGCCTTTAGATTTATAAGTGAGTATGCGGAATAATGGGGGCTTGAACCTGCACATCTATTAATGCCGGGAGATTAGCCTGAACAGCCTGCTGCAGGGCTTGCTGAAATGTTGCTGCATTATGGGCTCTTAATCCAAGCCCACCGCATGCCTCCACAATGCGGGCGAAATCCGGGTTGTTTAATTCACTGCCTAATGGATTAAGTCCCCCAATCTTCATGCGATTCTTCTCCATAGCATAACAACCGTTATTCACAATGATTACGGTGATATCTAGTCCATAATCTACAGCCGTTTGAAATTCCATTAACGTTTGAATCACTCCGCCGTCCCCGACTAAAGCCATAACCTGCCGATGAGGCTGTGCAAGCTTGGCTGCAATGGCTGCGGGAAGTCCAAATCCAAGCGTTCTCCATCGTCCAGAAACTAGAATTTGCTGCTTAGATTTGGCCTGAAATATGCGATTAAACCAAACTGAATGATCGCCTGTATCCAGCGCAATAATGGCATCTTCATCGGCTGCTTCAGCCATGAGATGAACTAAACGCTGAGGTGCAATGGGCTCTTGATGCAGCTGATGAATTTCCCCAGTGATCGTATTGTGCCATTGCGCCTTTTCCTGCTGTATTCGCTCGGTCCACTGCACACGAGCAGACGGTTGATCTCTCGGCAGCAAGGTAATCCACTCGGATATTACCACAGCTAAATCGCCGACGATGCCTAACCGTACGGGAGGATTCATACCAATATTAGAAGCTTGAGTATCCACTTGAATGATGTTTGCGTTTGTCGGCACAAATTCTTCAGGCCACCAAGTCGCGCCAAGTATCAGAATGAGATCACTTTCCTGCAGCAGATGAGTGGAAGCTTCACTTCCCGCTTGGCCCAGACCTCCAGAATACATAACATGATCGTTAGGAAACAAAGGACGAGCCGGCATCGTAGTTATTACAGCTGCACCTAGACGCTCAGCAAGCGATCGAATCTGGTTCGCAGAACTTGCTGCGCCTCTCCCCATTAGAAGAACAGGACGCTCAGCTGACTTCATCCATTCAGCGGATTGTTCGATCAGTGCCTTCGGCGGTTCAATTGATTGATGCAAATAAGAAGGATACGGCATAATTTGAGCCTGCAGCGTGTCAAGATATATATCCTTTGGAATTGAAAGATGTGTTAATTGACCGCTTGTTTTTGTCACGACGAATAACCGCTTTAGTAGCTCAGGCAACGCTTTAGCATCCGTCAACAATTCAGAATATTCCGTAAGGCCGCTCATTAAGCGTTGCTGATTGATGTACTGCTTCGCGGTGGTCCCTATCTTAGATGTTTCTACTTGTCCCGTAATAGCCATCACGCCAGATAGATCCATGGCAGCGTCTCCTAATCCATTCATGAGGTTCGCAATACCCGGCCCCGAGGTCGCCAAGCAAACGCATAAGTTACCCGTTAATTTCGCTTCTGCGGAAGCCATCATTGCAGCTGCCGCTTCATGCTTGCAGGCAATATATGTAATCTTATCCTGATGCGAAAGTGCATCCAAAAAGTGTAGATTGGCATCTCCAATTACGCCGTAAATTCTTTGCACGCCCCATGTCATCAATTGTTCAATTATGTATTCGGATACGGTATAATGTGAAACATGCGGCCTATTGGTTTTTTGTTCCAACGGTTGTGTTAAGATTCCCTGCATATGAACGCTCCTTGTCCTCTTAATAGTGTGCTCGCTTATTAGATTCTCCCAACGGGACATAGGACATGCAAGGATGTATATTGAAAGGGGGGAGCTACGCTGGATATCACATCGCTCGTCATATTTGTCATTGCTTCTTTTTCGTTTGCGGGCATCATAGTGTTGAAAAGAGAGACACTCCCACCTCATCTGAGACGGCCGCTGGCGCTTATCGCTATTTTCCTTGTTAGCTGCGCATTTTTTCTTATGATTTTCGGGCTGCTCTTTCGCACCTAGATGAACACATTAAACCTATCTGATGCTTCATAATTCTACGTTCACACGGTCATACTACAATCAGTTCCTTTATTGGAATGCATGTACTTCACTCGGAGTGTGATCATAGATGAAAGCTTTGCCTTTAATCATCACGATCGTTATCACCATCGGGGTGACCGCCCAATCCGTGATCCCCGTGGGCACCATTTCAAACCAATCCTATGAAACTTTAGCCAGGAGGGATTCCATGAGTACAACCCATACGACTAAGCGCGTTTTGAAACGATCCGAGGTTCCTGCCGAACATCGCTGGAAGCTGGAAGACATCTTCGCAAGCCAAGATGCTTGGGATCAAGAGTACAAGGAAGTAAAAGACGGCCTTGCTGATTTTGCCAAATTCAAAGGAACTTTAACTGATGCAGCAGCTATCAAAGCCTGCTTCGAACTCGAAGATGACATCTCGATGCATTTAGAGCGTCTCTATGTGTATGCGAATATGAGGCATCATGAAGATATGGCAGACCCTACATACCAGGCACTTTCCGACAAAGCCTCAAAGTTAAGTGTTGAGGCGGGCGAAGCCTTCTCATTCGTCACACCTGAAATTTTAAGTTTATCAGAGGAGAAGCTTAAGTCTCTGATTGCCGATCCGTCTCTAGCCAAATATAAACAGACGCTTGAAGAAATGCTGCGCCAGAAGCCTCATGTGTTATCTGCTTCAGAAGAGGCCCTGCTCGCTCAAGTTGGGAACATTTCTCAAACCTCAAGCACTGTCTTTGGTATGTTGAATAATGCGGATCTTAAATTTCCGAAGGTGAAGAACGAGCAAGGGGAAGAAGTTGAATTGACACATGGCAGTTATATTCAATTTCTGGAGAGCAGTGATCCCAAAGTGCGCCGCAATGCATTTGAGGCAACCTATGGGACGTATGCGAAGCATAAGAACACCTTGGCTGCTACGTTAAGCGGGAATGTTAAGAAGAATTTATTCTATGCAAATGCCCGTCATTATCCATCGGCGTTAGAGATGTCCTTGTTTGGCGACAACATACCCAAAGAGGTTTACACCAATTTAATTGATACCATACATGAACATCTACCGCTGCTGCACCGCTATATGGCACTGCGCAAAAAATTGCTGAAGGTCGACGAGCTTCATATGTATGATCTTTTTGCTCCGCTGGTAGAAGAATTTAAAATGGATATTACTTACGAAGAAGCGAAGAAGATCGTCTCGGAAAGCCTTAAACCGCTCGGTGAGGACTACCTTAATGTACTACAGGAAGGCTTCGACAACAGCTGGATTGACGTTTATGAGAATGAAGGCAAGCGCAGCGGTGCTTACAGCTGGGGAGCTTATGGCACACATCCATATGTGCTGCTCAATCACAATGATAATCTTAACAGCATGTTTACGCTGACTCATGAAATGGGGCATGCCTTACATTCTTATTACTCCGATAAGCATAATGACTACCGTGATGCCCAGTACACTATATTCCTTGCCGAAGTTGCATCCACGCTGAATGAAGCTTTACTTATGGATTACTTATTAGACCGAACAGAGGACCCTAAAGAAAAGCTTTATCTGCTTACGTATTACGCGAATCAATTTAGAACGACTGTGTTCCGTCAAACGATGTTTGCAGAATTCGAGAAAATCATTCATGAGCGTGCAGAGCAAGGTGAATCCTTAACACCTCAGGATTTGTCCCAAATCTACTACGATTTGAATGTCAAATATCACGGCGACGACATGGTGGTCGATCAAGCTATCGAGATGGAATGGGCCCGAATCCCGCATTTCTATACGAGCTTCTATGTTTACAAATACGCTACAGGGTTCTCAGCTGCTACAAGCTTCTCCAAGCAAATTCTTGAGGAAGGTCAACCTGCTGTAGACCGTTACCTCGGTTTCTTGAGAAGCGGTGGCAGCGACTTCTCGATCAATATTCTGAAGAAGGCTGGTGTAGATATGTCGACACCTGAACCGATTCGCCAAGCCATGAGCGTATTCGAAAGCTTAATTGAGGAAATGGAAAAACTTACTCCATAGCATCACATGATTGACCTCACCCGCTAACTGATTTATCGTTAAGGGTGAGGTATTTTCTTCCTTGTAGAGCGATATCTCTACCATACTAAATGTCAGAAGGCGAGGTTAACCAAATGAAAGTACAATGGAGCTTAATATTCGCACTTATATTTGCATTATTAGTCGCTATCTTTGCTGTAGCCAATGTGGGCCCCGTACCGGTCAACTATGTATTCGGAGTCAGTGAATTACCTTTAATCCTAGTCATTCTGGGCTCGGCTTTGGTGGGCGGATTAATTGTGGGTTTATTCGGAATTATACGTCAATATCGGATGCAGCGCCGCATTAAACAGCAGGACAAGCAGCTGGCTGAACTTCAACAAACCATGGATGAATTCCAACTCATTGAACAAGAAGCAACTGACACAGTAAATCTCCAATTGCCTGAAGACGAAGCCATCACAAGTGAAGGCGAATCGAATACCGATGCCAATTCAGAACCGAGTACACCTCACCATCCTGATAAAACCAACCCGTCATAAAGGAGGTCACTGCCGTGTCACTGAAGTCAAACTTTGATATGGATTATGTGGTCGAGCTGCTAGAGGAATTGCTGGCCATTCCAAGTCCAAGCGGGTTCTGCCACCGCATTATGGAGCGTATTGGCCAAGAAGCCAAGCGGCTTGGTTACCCTTTCGAGACCACACCGAAAGGCGGCGGTATCATTACGGTTGAAGGACAAGTATCTGCACCGCTGCTCGGCATATCGGCCCATGTGGACACACTAGGGGCTATGGTCCGTTCGATCAAATCCAGCGGCATGTTGAGACTTACATCGGTGGGCGGTTATATGTTGCAATCGATTGAAGGCGAATATTGCCGCATCCATACTCGGGATGGCCGAGTCTACGAGGGCACCATCCTCTCAACTAAACCATCGGTCCATGTGTATCCCGATGCCAGAGAATTAAAGCGAGAAGAATCAACGATTGAGGTTCGCATCGATGAACGTGTAACATCGAAAGAAGAGGTAGAGGCGCTTGGCATTCGGCCCGGTGATTATGTCTCATTCGAGCCTCGTACGAAGATATTGGACAGCGGCTATATCAAGTCCCGCCATCTGGATGACAAAGCGAGTGTGGCAATCCTCTTCGGAGTGCTGCATCACCTCCGCACTCATGGGCTAAAGCCTCGTCAATCTATCAAGATCATCATTTCGAATTACGAAGAAGTAGGTCACGGGGCATCCTATATCCCGCCTGGCATTAAAGAATTCCTGGCGATTGATATGGGAGCATTGGGTGAGGATTTAAACGCTACAGAGCACGTTGTTTCGATTTGTGCTAAAGACTCATCAGGTCCATACGATTACGGAATGACCTCCCGACTTATCGCCTTAGCCGAGCAACATGGCTGTGACTACGCTGTGGATATTTATCCTCATTATGGTTCAGACGCATCTGCAGCGCTGAAAGCAGGTCATAACATTCGAGCCGCCTTAATCGGCCCCGGGGTTCACGCTTCTCATTTTATGGAGCGCACCCATAAAGACGCACTCTTGAATACGGCGGTGTTAATCACTGCTTATATGACTGAAGCCTAAACATACAATAAGCCCATGGATAAAAGCTGACTAAAGCTTATCCATGGGCTTATTGATGTTATGATGCATTAATCCTTATCGACTAGATCCCGATTCATATAAAGCTCCAGAATATTCGTTACAGAAAATACAGTGTGGGCTAGATCAAGGTTTTCCACCGAATGCCTGCATTCACTCATGTAAGCCATATCTTCGTCGTAATGCGCCATATGATTCTCAATTAATTGATCGGTCGCTCCCGCCTTTTTCTGGCGCTCTACAACCGTATTCTTATCCACATAAATGAACACTCTTGTCACTTTATCACCATAGGTATCTTTTAGCATTTTGGCACCTTTGGCATTTAAGATCAAGTATATGAATTTATCCTTCTTAAACATATCCTCTACATCTTGATTCTTAATCCCGTAGTGAACGCCATCAATTTCAACCTCTTCAATAAACTCGTCATTGGCTTTCGCCGCTAAAAAAGCATCCAGTGTAATGAAATGGTAATCCTGTCCATCTACTTCGCCTGGACGAGGCTGACGCGTTGTATACGATAACACCTTGTTTAAGCCGAGTGTGGTTCCCACCATATCTGCAACCGTTTTTCTGCCTGAACCATCTGGACCTGTAAATACGAAAATCATCTCTTTATCTTTCAGTCGGTACATACTGCGTTCCTCCTCAACCTTTAAATGTATAATCAACTGTATTCGATAACTTGTCGGAACTGATCACAAAACGGGATATAGCTCTATTTTAGCGGAAAAGAGCAGAAAATTCCACACATTTCATGAATGACATGCTTTTTCCTCAATTTATCGCCATTTTATTTAATAAGAATACTCTCGTAGGTAGAACGGTCCATCGATTTAACGAGCTGCATAAGCAGCGCCTTAGCTGCCAAATAATCATCCACATGAATGATTGATGCAGACGTATGAATATAACGTGCACAAATACCGATAACGGCTGACGGTACGCCTATGCCATGCAAATGTACATTTCCCGCATCTGTTCCCCCAGGAGATATAAAATATTGGTACGGCACACGCTCGGTCTCTGCGATATCCCTAATATATTCTACAAGCCCCCTATGTGTCACCATCGTGCGGTCATAAATTCGAAGCAGCGCCCCCTTGCCGAGCTGGCCAAAAGCCTGTTGATCGCCCGACATGTCATTAGCCGGGCTTGCGTCTAATGCGAAGAAGATATCCGGCTCGATCAAATTAGCCGCAGTCACTGCGCCGCGAAGCCCCACCTCCTCCTGTACGGTTGCTCCAGCATACAGCGTATTAGGCAATCGTTCACCCGCTAGTTCGCGCATTAATTCAATTGCGAGCCCTACACCATAGCGATTGTCCCATGCTTTAGCCAACACTTTCTTCGGATTGGCAAGCGGTGTAAACGGGCACACTGGCACAATCGATAGGCCGGGGCGGATCCCCATGCTGAGCGCATCCTCACGATCATCAGCGCCGACATCAATGAGCATTTTATCCAATTCCATCGGTTTATTCCGCTGCGCCTCTCCCAGCAAATGAGGCGGGATGGAGCTGATTACGCCCGTAATCGGCCCTTGATCTGTAATAATATGCACGCGCTGAGCTAGTAAAACTTGACTCCACCATCCCCCCATTGTTTGAAATTTGATCATCCCACCCGCCGTGATGGATGCAACCATAAAACCAACCTCATCCATATGGCCTGCTACCATCACCTTTGGTCCATCTTCAGGTCCTTTCTTGACTCCGAATAAACTCCCCATCCGATCCATAATAATGTCGTCAGAGACTGGTTCCAAGGATGCACGCAAAAAGGCTCGTACAGGACCTTCGAAGCCGGGAGCTCCAGGGAGTTCTGTTAATGTTCTGAACAGTTGTAATGTTTCCGGTTTCATGCGGTATCACTTCCTAAATTATATGTATTGGACACATGGTTTATGTACATATTTTATCAAATGATTCAACAATTCCCCAGTTCCTTTGATATTAATTCCTCAATTCATCCCCATATACATGAATACTGCTATTAGCCCGCCAAATAATGAACTGATACTATTCACACCATCGTTATTCATTAGCTTCATGCCTCTGACCCGTTCAGCTGGCGCGTCACAATGTATAGATTTCTCAATTGTATTGCCGCAAATGCCGCAGCGGTACATCAATTGAACATAAGCGCCCAGCAGCGAATCAATCAATGCGCCAAGAGCGCCTGACACAATACAAACGAGAACCAGCTGAGGGAACGCGTTCTGTAAAGGATGGAATCCAGATCCTGTAAAGTTCAGTAGTCCTGTGATCAAGGCTATGAACAGCCCTGCTCCTAAGCTCGCATTCAAACCGATCATCGATACCGCCCCCGAATCTCCCTTAACGGCTTTTCTGAAGGTTCGTAAAGAAATTGGTGCTGTTCTGCTGAGGCCGCCGATCTCCGTTGCCCATGTGTCTGCAGTAACTGCAGCTATTATGCCTATATAGAAGACCCACCAAAGTTCATTAGGCAATAGTACATTCACTAAGCATATTAAGGCAGCGGCACCGCCATTAGCCATTACCTGTCCCGCATCCCGGGGCCCTGATTTCTCGTACATCTCTTCGGCATTTGCTTTGACCTTACGTTTGAATTTAGTCAGCCATGATGAGCTGATGAAGAAGGCAAGCATGGGAACGATCCAATACCAATTGCCCAGTGCATACAGTATGCTTCCAATCCCCACTGCAGCAAGCGCCCCTGAACGCGACAAGGAGCCCTTCTTGAAAGCAGCCCAAGCGATTACAATGCTTCCAATGCCGCCAATGCACCAGTGAAACAGCAAATGTATGGTTTCCATTAACACCCTCCCTAACTCTTCGTTATATACATCATAATTGAAAACCAGCATCATGAACATCCATTCACATCACGCTTATTTTTTGTCGAATAAAGAAGGAGAATATATAATCCGCAGGGAATATTCTACTATTATGGCATAGAACGCATGAACTAAGGAGAGGATCAATGTGCATGATACCCACGGGATAGATCAGCCCAAACTGAAAGTAGATTTAACCCCGCAGGAAATGCTGAAGGTTATCTTTGAATATGCAGCCAAAATTGCTAATGAGCGTTCCTTAGATAAAGTACTCCTCCACATGGCGGACATGGGGCGAGAAATGATTATTGCTGATCGCTGTACCGTCTGGTTAATAGATCAACAGAAGCATGAAATATGGACCAAAGTAGCCCATGGCGTTGATGAACTCAGAATACCGATAGGTGCTGGATTAGTTGGACTTGCAGTCCAATCAGGCAAACCGATATTTATCGATGACGCCTATGAGAATGAACAATACAAAGACATTCTAGCCAGCGGCGCGCTGAAAACCGATCTCATCACGGGCTACCGCAGTAAAGCTATGATGGTTATCCCGTTTCGAAACAACGAGGGAGAGATCATGGGTTGTTATCAAGCGGTTAATAAAATGACCGAAAGCGGCGTCTTCTCGGAGAAGGATCTTGAGTACTTGGAGCTGGCCGCTTCGTATTCCGGCAAATCTTTAGAATCTGCTATGCTGACAAACGAAATAGAAGAAACTCAGAAGGAAATCATATTCACGATGGGAGAGATCGGTGAGAGCCGTTCCAAGGAAACAGGCAATCATGTCAAGCGTGTTGCCGAATATTCCTATCTGATTGCGCTTGGCATGGGCATGAGCCAGGAAGAAGCGGAGCTGCTGAAGATGGCCTCTCCGATGCATGATATCGGCAAAGTTGCGATCCCAGACTCGGTATTAAAAAAGCCGGGCAAGCTGACGGACGAAGAATTTGACATCATCAAGAGTCATACAGTCATTGGGTATAATTTGCTCAAAAATTCAAAACGTCACATTCTGAAGACCGCCGCCACGGTTGCCTACCAACACCATGAGAAATGGAATGGCAAAGGCTACCCCCAAGGGTTAAAAGGAGAAGAAATCCATAGTTATGGTCGGATTACAGCCATCGCAGACGTCTTCGATGCACTAGGAAGTGATCGTGTCTATAAGAAGGCTTGGGAATTAGACCGCATTGTCAACTTATTCAAGGAAGAGCGCGGCCAGCACTTCGATCCCAAGGTCGTTGATGTGTTCATGGAACAGCTGCCTAAGATCTTGAAGGTCCGCGATGCGTATAAGGATATATTAGAAGAATAAGAACATAATGTGAATGCCCCGTACAGATCCTTAAGAGTTATAGCTAATCAACTTGAATAGAACCACAGAACAAAATCACCCTGCGGGTGAATTAAAACACTAAACCCATTCCATAGTGGT
>CAYUSG010000088.1:0-16120 GCA_964447355.1 uncultured Paenibacillaceae bacterium | reverse complement strand
TGACCGTCGTATTGTGATCCTGCCTGTGTATCATTCAACTGCGCCAAAACACGGACGATTATATAAAGAACTGTTCTCGATTAAGAAAACGTTCATGCGTTATATGCCTTATATTGCCTACGCCAACACCTGGGGACTGCCTGCTTTAACCGTTCCCATAGGTACTGATCATGAGGGACTGCCTATTGGTGTTCAGCTCATTAGCAAGGTGGGGAATGAAGGCGCCTTATTCCAGCTGGGTGCGTTTATTGAGGAGCAATTCGGCGGATACAAGCGCTGTACGTTATATGATGCACCTGCTTAAGTGCACAATCGTATCTCATATAAAGGAGCAGAAGCTATGAAGATAGATCTAGGACATTGTCTGTTGGATGAACGCCTGCGTGAAGCAGGAATGAACCGAAATGACCTGGCTGAAGCTTTGCGGTTTAAGCCCGAACGAATTCAAGATTTTGCCGAGGATAAAAGGTTAATGTCATTAAAGATCGCCATTTCTATTGCCGATACGGTGGGCTGTGATGTAAAACAGCTGTATGAGCTTAAACCACAGGATTAAGATGGTCTCGAAGCTATAATGTCGGTAACAACAAAGGCCAAATCTTCATTCCCGAATAAAGAAAGCACACCTAATAACGTGTCATCGGGAATGTCACCCGCTTCTTCCTTCGGTACAGTTAGATCAATTGCCTGTGCTAAAGTGGGGTTCTTCTCTTGATCTGGATAAGCCCGCAGGTAAATGTCCATAGGGTCTAGGTCGTGATTTACACACCACTGGGCAAAGACAAGCACCATCATCTGCTCATCTTGACGGTAGCTGTTAATGATATGAGCTTCTAAATCTTTTGGGTTCATGTGATTGATCTCCTTTTTGATCGTTAGGATAGAATGAAAGCTATTATACCGAAAGTGCAGGGGGCATACAATGCTTAAGAATGAGAAAATTAAAGCGAAAGAAGTTCATTTAACCGGAATGGATGGAGAAGACCTCGGCGTGGTATCGATTAAGGAAGCGTTGACTTTAGCTAAAACTTACAAAGTAGATCTGGTCTGCACATCCATCATGTCCAGTCCGCCTCCTTGCCAGTTAATTCGTGCTCATGAGCTTAAGGAAGCCACGCAGCAAGCCAAGAAAGCCGCAAAACCTGTAAAGGTAAAGGAAATACGTTTAACTACAGCCATTGAACCCCATGATATGGATACGAAGATGCTTCAGGCAGAGCGTATTCTGAAGGCGGGTAATGCAGTTGAATTTGTGGTGAAGCTTCAAGGGAAGGAAGGTCCTAAAGCCAAAGCATTGCTTGAGCAGTTGGCAGCCGATTTGAAACCCTATGGCACCAAACAAACTGGTATTCAAATGAATAACAAGCAAGTGATGGTCCAGCTTTATCCTGTTAATCATTAGAATGGAGCGGATTTTCTTAATTAACCTATGGTAGAATATTTCTGGCATCGCATCATAGCAGAAACAGCTTGTCATTCCAGCCGTTCATTGGTACATTGATAGCGTTGATTAGAAAAAAGCAGCAATCAGCCCTAAAGAGAGGAAGAAGGTTCATGAAATTAAGAGTGTCTGCTGTCCAATATCATTTGCATACGATCCCATCGTTTACAGCTTTTGTGGATCATGTCGAGGGATACGTAAGGACAGCCCATGAGGTGGGGACTGAGTTTTTATTGTTCCCTGAATTCATCACGACGCAGCTGATGTCCATTCCGAATGCACAGGGTTCAGCAAGGGACATACATGAACTGCCTGAGTTCACTGATGATTATTTGGCCTTATTCACCAGGCTTGCGAAGCAATATGGCATGCATATTATTGGTGGAACTCACATCATTAGAAAAGAGGATAAGCTGTATAATTGTGCATTTATGTTTTATCCGGACGGAACGGTCGTAGATCAACCCAAGCTGCATATCACGCCATCAGAAGTCAATGAGTGGACCATCACACCGGGAGAAGGATTAAACATATTCGAAACGTCGAAAGGCAAAGTAGCGGTTATCACGTGTTATGATATCGAATTCCCTGAAATTGTTCGCATGGCGAAAGCAAGAGGCGTTGATGTTATATTCAGTCCTTCTTGCACAGATGATAAGCATGGTTTTCATCGAGTTCGATATACGAGTCATGCTAGAGCGGTAGAAAATCAAATGTATGTAGTCAGTACAGGTACGGTAGGTTCACTGCCTACGGTGGGCTTTATGCGGCGTAATTTTGGGCAGGCTGCTGTTATTTCACCCAATGATATTCCGTTCCCGCCGGAAGGGATTCTGGCTCAAGGTGAAACGAATAACGATATGGTCATTACTGCTGATTTAGACTTGGAATTATTATACGAGGTACGCAAAAGCGGAACAGTCACAACCTGGAGAGACCGCAGAACAGACTTATATCCTGATTGGAACGAATGATTAAGAAGGAGCGCGATGATCCAATGAAATATCACCGAATTACTTCACTGCACGATCCATTATTTAGATCGATGCACGAATTGATGCAACGCGTATTCCCGCCCGAAGAAGTGTTAGCGTTTGAACTATGGAAAGAGCCGCTTGAAGATCCGGGTATTCGTGTATGTATAGCAGTGCATGAAGGGCACGTTGTTGGGGCAACGGAGTATCGTTATTACGAGGATTTTAATGTCGCTATGACTGATTTCACGATTATAGGTCAGGCGGGGCTTGGGATTGGACGTTTTCTTGCCGAGCAGCGCAGGGCTGACCTGAGTGCGCTTGCACAAGCGAATGGAACCGAGTTAAGAGGTGGATTCGCAGAAATTTATAACCCTTACTTAGTGGAAAACTTCGAATTTGGCGGGGTTAAACCGATGGACCCTTTTGTTCGCAGAGAGGTATTATCTCATATGGGATATAAACGGTTGGAGTTGGACTATGTGCACCCTTCATGGAATAATGACGGTGAAGCGGTCACAGGTCTTGATCTATGCTTTCTGCCTGCAGACGACGCACTGTCTGAGCTTGAATCCAGTGTAGTAACCCAGTTTCTTAAGCGGTATTACAGCGTGCTGTCCAATAAGCCTAAAGCCTGGATTGAAATGATTGAGAAGCTTGAATCCGCTGATTCAATAAAGCTGCTCCCGCTATAAATGATGATTTTATAATATATTAAGGTTTTGAAACACTTTTAAGGGGCATCCATATGTCGTAAATACGATTTACTGGACTGCCCCTAGTTTATAACACCTTAAAAGCACGAATGCACATCATTCATAGGCATCATATAGAAGATTTACTTATGGGTATGATGTTGTTACGTGAATAGGGATCTTATTACTCAGCTAGATCCTTTCCATCACGGATGAACGTCTCATCATTATTGCCTGACATGTAATTGTCCGAGATTTGTTCATGTGTTTCAGATAAGCCCTGGGAAAGCTGACTAGCATTCTGAGGAGCATCAGCTTGATACATAGTCTCTGCAACTTCATCCGCATGGTCTTTCATGTCTTTATATGGATCTTGTGATTTCAAGCCATTCACTCTCCTATAGGTTTGATTACCTTATCGTTTGCTTATGGTCCAGAAATTATGCCATGCTGAGTTAGGTGATGCGTTCGATTAAAGAGAGGTACATAGGGGAAATATGTTAATAAAAGAAGGGGTTATGCAATGGATATTACAATTAAACAGGCTTTGTTAGAAACACCTGAAGAAGGCGGTTATATTGGTAAAGTTCAATTTGAAGTAAAGGGGCATAAGCAGCCTTACGAAATTGTTTTGCATAAGAGCAGAAAAGCGAAGGAATGGGGATATGCGCTCAATTTTCTTCATGTGTCTGGTCCTGACGAAGAAATTGATGCGGTCGATGAGTTGATCGACGAAGATGATGACTTATTCGATCGTTTCATTCAAGCGGCATTACAATCCAGACAACGTTAACGTGAAGCATAACGCCGATACCATTCTGTATTGCATAAATCTATGATGCAAAACAAAACATAGTATTGAAAATGTAAATATTTGCGAATATATTTAATATAGTGTGCGGATCCCATGGCGTTGAAAGATGCGAATCAAATCTGCACGAAATAAACATAATAGGGGGCATGAACATGAAAAAAGGTTTAGTCGTTTTAACAATGGTTGCAATGATGCTGGTGCTTATCGCAGGATGCGCTGGCGGCAACAATGGCGGAAATGCTGAAAACACTGGTAATACCGAAAACAATGCAAATGCCGGTAATCAAGGCGGGGCAGATGTGGAGAAGCCCGACTTCAAAGTAGGGATGGTCACTGATGCAGGGACAATTGATGATAAGTCCTTCAACCAAGGGACTTGGGAAGGAATCAAAAAAGCCGAAGCTGATACTGGCGTTGAGACTAAATACTTGAAGCCGGCCGGAACTACAGAAGCTGATTATGCCAAGGAAATTGCCAACTTGTATGACGCAGGCTTTAAATTCATCGTTACCCCTGGTTTTAAATTTGAAACAGCGATTTTCCACGCGCAGGACAAGTATCCTGATGCTAAATTTGTCATCATTGACGGACAACCTCATGCAGGTGATGGTAAAGCGGTTGTTAAAGATAATACGGTATCGATCTTCTTCGCTGAGCATGAATCAGGCTATCTTGCAGGTGTAGCTACAGCGCTTGAGATCCAAGAAGGGGATGTAGGCTTTATTGGGGGTATGAAAATTCCTCCCGTCCAAAAGTTTAACTGGGGCTTCCAACAAGGTGTGGCTTATGCCAATGAAAATTTAGGCACCAATATTTCGATTAAACCCGAGAACGTGATCTACCAAGGCAGCTTTGATAACGTAGCAGCGGGAACACAGTTAGCAGCTCAAATGTATGACCGCGGCGTAAAAGTCATCTTCGCAGCTGCGGGCGGTGTTGGTGTAGGTGCGATCAGCGAAGCCATTACCCGCGTTCAAGATGAGGGAGAGGAAGTATGGATCGTAGGTGTTGACGTCGATCAATATGCTGACGGTATTTATGAAGGTGAGAAATCGGTTATCCTAACCTCTGCCATGAAGAAAATCGACCAATCCGCATATGATATGATTCAAGCTGAACTGAAGGGAGAATTCCCAGGCGGCGAAATCTTGACTTTTGATGCAAAGAATGACGGTGTTGGCATTCCAGCAGAGAATCCAAACTTAAGTGATGACACAGTTTCGAAAGTTCAAGAGGTCTTTGAAAAAATCAAAGCTGGTGAAATTACAGTCGCTGCAGAACAAGGAGATTTACTCGAATAAGTCGAATACAAAAAAGACGGGGAATCCGTCTTTTTTTGTTTCAAGCAAAGGACGCATCGTTATCCTGCAGCAAAGGAGTAAAGGCCATGGATTATGTCGTAGAAATGCTGAATATTAGAAAAGAGTTTCCAGGGGTTGTAGCCAACGATGATATCACATTGTGTCTAAAGCAAGGGGAAATTCATGCCTTATTAGGTGAAAACGGCGCTGGTAAATCCACCCTGATGAGTATCCTCTTCGGCATGTATCAGCCGGATTTGGGGACGATTAAGGTCAAAGGGAAGGAAACAAAGATCAATAACCCTAATGTGGCCAATCGGCTTGGCATTGGTATGGTGCATCAGCACTTTAAGCTGGTTAGTAATTTTACCGTTACAGAAAACATCATACTTGGGAACGAACTGACCAAAGGACTGGTCATTGCAAAAGAAGATGCCAGCAAGCGCATTGCTGCCCTGTCGAAGCAATATGGCTTAAATGTGGATCCCTACGCGAAGATTGAAGATATTTCAGTAGGGATGCAGCAAAGGGTTGAAATTCTTAAAATGCTCTATCGCCATGCAGAAGTGCTCATTTTCGACGAACCTACCGCGGTATTGACACCGCAAGAGATACAAGAACTGGCCAAAATAATGAAAAATTTAATTCAAGAAGGCAAGTCGATCATATTAATTACTCATAAATTGAAAGAGATTAAAGCTGTAGCCGACCGCTGCACTGTTATTCGCCGAGGCAAAACGATCGGGACTGTTGACGTTGCCCAGACAAGTGAAGCTCAGATGGCAGAGATGATGGTGGGCCGCCATGTTTCATTCAAAGTCCATAAAGAGCAGCGTAAACCAGGAGACGTTGTGCTTAAGGTAAATGACCTGTCCGTTAAGAACAGCAATAAAGTGCTTGGTTTGAAACAGGTCACGCTTGACATAAGGCAAGGTGAAATTCTAGGAATTGCCGGTGTGGATGGCAACGGCCAATCTGAATTGGTTGAAGCTATTACAGGTTTGAAGAAAGCTGAATCGGGGTCGATCTATTATCAAGGGCAGGATATTACACATTCCAGCATTCGCAGCCGGTTTATTAATGGCATTGGACATATACCTGAAGATCGCCAGAAGCGAGGATTAGTACTGGATTATACGCTTGAAGATAACATGGTACTACAGATCTATAATCGAAAGCCGTTTGCTAAGAACGGATTCTTGAACCGTAAGGTCATTCGTGACTATGCTGAACGCATTATTAAAAGCTTTGATGTGCGCTCGGGTGAAGGAGCTAGATCTGTCGTGAGGTCGTTATCCGGAGGGAACCAGCAAAAAGCAATTATTGGACGGGAGATAGAACAAAACCCGAATTTACTCATAGCAGTTCAACCGACACGCGGATTGGACGTTGGTTCGATTGAATACATTCATAAGCGTCTAATAGAGCAGAGAGATCAGGGTAAGGCAGTGCTGCTGGTTTCATTGGAGTTGGATGAAATTCTTAATGTATCAGATCGCATTGCAGTCCTTACCGATGGTGAATTAATCGGGATTGTCAATGCCAATGAGACGAATGAGAACGAATTAGGCCTTATGATGGCAGGAGTGAAGAAAGGAGAGGCGGGTGTATGAAGAATATCGTCGTTTCGTTACTTGCCGTTCTCTTCGGATTAGCTGCGGGGGCCGCCTTAATGGCAGTGACAGGGCATAGCCCGATAGAGGGCTATAAGTATTTGTTCGATGGCGGCCTGAAGAATATTGAACGCTTCGGGAATACATTAGCGACCGCAACACCGTTATGTTTTACCGTTCTGTCGGTCGGAGGTTTATGTGCCACAGCAGTTGGCTTAACGCTTGATCTGCCTAGACCGCTTCTGTTATTCGTTATGGTCATCGCTGGATTTATCGGCGGTGCCTTATGGGCGTATATTCCGGGCTTGTTAAAGGCCAAGTTTAATGTACATGAAGTGGTGTCCACCATTATGATGAATTGGATCAGCTATTGGACAGTTTATTACATGGTGCCTGCTTATTTTAAAGGTGAGTTTCTTGAGACGGAATCGAGAAAATTGCCGGATCATGCGTCGCTTCGAGATCCGTTATTTACAGAAGGCTTTAATGGATAATATATTAACTATGGGTTGGTCATTGCCTTTATCGTCATGATCATCGTAGCGATCATTATTAATAAAACAACCTTGGGTTACGAATTAAAAGCGGTTGGTTTCAATCGACATGCTGCCGAATATGCAGGCATCGCAGTGAATCGAGGGATCATAGTATCGATGCTTATTTCTGGAGGATTAGCTGGACTGGCTGGTGTTGCACATTACACGGGTAATGCATCGAATATTCAGATCGGCATACTGCCTACTCAAGGCTTTGACGGCATAGCCGTTGCACTGCTTGGCGCTAATACGCCTATAGGAGTCTTATTAGCAGCCGTGTTCTTCGGTTTGCTATACTCAGGCCGCGGTTTTATGAATGCCATGACCGAGATCCCGCCTGAAATTGCGGATTCCATTATTGCGATTATTATTTATTTTGCAGCGACAAGCATTTTGATTGAACGGTTAGTGAGGAAGTTCTCAAAGCGCCGCAGGGAAGGTCTAAAGGTTAATACTGCAGATGGAAGGAAGGTGGAATAGCATGTGGACCGTTATTGAACAAATATTTCCTTATGCGATCGTGTTCACCATTCCTCTGCTTATTACAGCGTTAGGCGGGTTATTCAGTGAACGCAGCGGTATTGTTAACATTGGTTTAGAAGGCTTAATGGTTGTTGGTGCTTTTTCCGGAGCATTGATGGTATTCAAAGCACAGGAATTGTGGCCGAGCAATCCTGTTGCGCTCTGGCTCGGTTTAATAGCAGCTATGCTGGTAGGTATGCTGTTTTCTTTGCTGCATGCTTTCGCCAGTATTAATCTGAGTGCCAATCAAATCATCAGCGGTACAGCGATTAATATGATTGCTGGTGCGATCACCGTTTTCTTGGCTCGTAATATAACTGGCAGCGGCAACATTCGAGTGATGGGATTCTCAAGGGAAGATGTGCCGTTGTTATCGCAAATCCCTATCTTGGGTGACTTATTCTTCTCTAAGACGTATATTACGACTTGGGTAGTCCTGATTATTCTCGGAATCAGCGCGTTCATTTTGTACAAGTCGAAGTTTGGTTTGCGTTTAAGAGCATGCGGGGAAAATCCGCAAGCTGCTGAAGCCGCAGGAATTAATGTATACCTCATGCGTTACATGGGGGTAATGATTTCCGGCGCTTTTGCGGGGCTTGGCGGTGCAGTTATCATTCTCACCTACAGTGGAGAATTTACGGGAAGCGTTGCGGGTCTAGGCTTCTTAGCCCTGGCGTCCTTGATATTCGGTCAATGGAGACCGCTTGGTATTCTGGGTGCAACGTTCTTCTTCGGATTTGCAAGTACGATTGCGAACGTGTCGGGTGTGAACCCAGTGTTTGCGGCCATACCGCCCATTATATTGAAAATTTTCCCTTATGTTGTGACGCTCATCGCACTGGTGATCTTCTCGAAATCATCCCAAGCACCGAAAGCGGTCGGAGAGCCGTTCGATTCAGGGAAACGGTAAGGAACAAGAAACGGATCAAAACATGGGGGGTTGTCAGTGGCACAGCTGTATTACAAGTATGGTACAATGAACAGCGGCAAATCGTTTGAAATTATCAAGGTCGCTCATAACTACGAGGAGCAGAATAAACCGGTGTTGATCTTCTCGCCCTCGATTGACACAAGAAGCGGTGCGGGCGAAATCGGTTCGCGAGTGGGCTTCAACCGCACGGCCATTCCAGTGGATGCTAATACGAATCTGTATGAGGAAGTCAAGGGAAAGCTGATGCATCATCATGAACGGATTTATTGTGTACTGATTGATGAAGCGCAATTTCTGTTGAAAGCACAGGTTCTGCAGTTAACTCGTATTGTGGACGAACTTGGTATCCCTGTGATGGCCTTTGGTCTTAAGAATGATTTTCAGAACCAGCTTTTCGAAGGCAGTTATTACTTGTTAGTTCAAGCTGACAAAATTGAAGAAATTAAGACGATTTGCTGGTACTGTGATCGAAAAGCGACTATGGTGATTCGTTTTAGGGACGGGGTGCCTGTAAACGAAGGGGAACAAATTCAAATTGGCGGCAATGAAGACTATAAGCCTGTCTGCAGGCGGTGTTACAACCATGCATTTGAACAGGATTAATTACACAGAACAGGAAGATAAACGCGAGATGAAAACCTTTAATAAGTGTTATATTGAAATTACAAGTGTTTGTAACTTGGCCTGCAGCTTTTGTCCGCCTACACAACGAGAGGCATCATTCTTGAAGGTGGAGGATTTTCGTAAACGTTTAGAAGCTATCAAGCCGCATACGGACTCCATATACTTGCATGTGAAAGGGGAGCCGCTGCTGCACCCCAAAATCGATATTCTGTTGGACGCAGCTCATGAGAAAGGGTTTAAGGTTAATATTACGACCAACGGTACCCTGATTCAGAAAAATAAGCATAAGCTGCTAGGCAAACCAGCGTTAAGGCAAATGAATTTCTCACTTCACAGCTTTGACGGTCATGAAGGTTCAACGAATAAACCTGAATATATTAGGAACATTCTTTCGTTCGTGCGTGAAGCGGCAGCCCAGAGTAAGCTGTTTATTTCCTTTCGCCTGTGGAATTTGGATGAAGACAATTTGACCAACGCACAGCGCCAGCGTAACCGAGATATATTAGAGATGATTGAGCTTGAATACGGTCTGGATTATAAGATTGAGGAGAAAATCTCACCCGGACAAGGCGTGAAACTGGCTGATCGGATTTATTTGAATCAAGATTACGAATTCAAATGGCCGGACTTGAAGGAAGAAGAGGACGATGGAAAAGGCTTCTGTCACGGATTAAGGAGCCAAGCAGCGATCCTGGCAAATGGCACGGTGGTTCCGTGCTGCCTAGACGGCGAAGGCATTATTAATCTAGGCAATTTAAATCACACTTCATTCTCAGAGATCGTGGAGGGGGAACGAGCGAATCAGTTGTATGACGGATTCTCCAGAAGGGAAGCGGTGGAGGAGCTTTGTAGAAAATGTGGTTATCGTAAGCGATTCGGATAGCAGAAGGAGCAGTCCGAAAGGTGGACATAGCCTTGAATATAATAAACAAGAATATGGGTATATCAAGGATATAAACAGTTTAAGGGGCATTCAAGTCATTAATACGACTTTTGAATGCCCCTTAAACTTTATCTACTGATCATCGTAAGGGGGGGACGTATTGCATTGTCGACGGTTGGTCACTAATGTATTCTATCAAGACTCGCCTTTTGCAAACTAGCGTTGAAGTAGGGTCTGGAGATGAACATGGCGACTACACCGATGAACGTAAGTGCTGCACCGGATAAATATAAGATTTGAGGGCCGAACTGATCCATAATGATGCCGCCAATGGTACTGCCCACAATCCCACCAATACCGAAGAAAACAGCAGTAAACACTGTTTGTCCCGTTGCAATCAGCTCTGGAGGGATAATTTTATGAATAAAATGAATGGCTGCAACTAGCAGTAAAGGGAACGTCAGCATGTGCAGTCCCTGTCCGATGATGATCAGTAATGGCGAGGATGCAAAGCTGTAAATCACCCAGCGAACAATATAGAAGCAACCCGCAAAAGTAATAAAGAACAGTTCACTGCGTTTTTTCAGCAATGTACCAATTAAAGCCATAGCAGGCACGGCACAGAAGGTAGCAACCGACCAAGCGAGACCGACTAAGTCTGATGCCCCCATCGCTTCAAAATAGATCGACAAAAAGGTGTCGTTCATGCGATGCGGAATCGAAAGGAATAACGACAAGCCAAGGAACAGCAAGAAGGTGCGATTCGTAAATAAGCGAACAAGCGTTTCTTTGCGTACAGGTACAGCATGCGCCTTAGCATCGGGAAGCCACAGCATCGCAATGAATCCGCACATAACAATGATTGAGAACATGATCCACAAATAACTGATGCTTGTCCGCTCTATGATCATCCCCAAGGTTAATGCCGAGATTCCAATGCCAACTTCGCCCCATAAGCGAATGGAACCGTATGTCCGCTGATTTACTTGTGCGAAATTGACCATCAAGCTTTCTGTTAGGGGACCGACGGAAGAGAAGAAGAACATGAATAAAGCCATGAGCATTAGTGAGCCTATTAGAGCGTTCGAGGAGGTGAATAAGATTAAGCCAGTGATTAGACCGAAGGTGAGAACGAAAGCAAGCACACGTTTAATCGTCTTCTTGCGGTCACTTATAATTCCCCAGAACGGCTGCGCGAATATGGCAATAAATGAGCCCAAGCCCATCACTAAGCCAATTTCACCATTGGAAAGCCCGTTATGCTGTAAGTATAAAGGCAAGTAAAACGCGTGAACCGCAAAGGAAGCAAAAATAAAAAAAGTAAACGAAGATATGCCAAGCATGAAGTTCATCCTCCCAGCTGTCTTAAACATCGTGCTCTTCCTATTATAGCGAATGCAGTGTCGAAGTGGAATCTAATTACTTCAGGGGCGTGTGTTTCCTTTCATTCTTAGAATAGGAAACAAGTGGGCAGCACATCTTAAATGATAAGTTGTTCCCAAGATTTATGGTTCGCTGGAGGGCATTAGATGAATCAACATAAAGGCATTATCGGCATTTTTCCTGTGTTTAGCTGCATCATCCTAGCAGTGGGGCTGATGAATCATGTGATGGTCATTCCTGCGCTGCTCTTAACTGCTAAAAGAGATGCATGGATTAGTACAATAGGTGTTATCGTACCTTATTTATTATGGGTATGGTTACTGTATTACATTATGAAGAAAACCAATCAGAAACCGCTCATACCATGGTTGCAGCAGCATTACGGTATCATAGTTTCCATGGGATTCCGCGTGTTCTTCATTGTATATGCTGCATTCATAAGCGGATTAACCCTACAGGAGACCGTTGTTTGGACACATATGTCTTATCTTCCGCGGACCCCAACAATCGTTCTGTCACTGGCACTTGTGGTGTTGTGCTTAACCGCTGTTCATTATGGGTTTAAATCCATTGCGATTGCATCGGGGATATTGCTTCCATTTGTAGTCCTATTCGGCGACTTTGTTATGAGCTCTAATCTTCCTAAGAAAGAATACGGCTTGCTGTTTCCGGTTTTTGAGGATGGCATGATGCCTGCACTCAAAGGCGGAATATATATGGGAGGCGGGCTCGTTGAACTGGTGTTTATCCTGTTAATTCAACATCATTTAAAGTCGCAGGTGCGTTTATGGTCGATGTGGACGCTGGCTTTATTCTTGATCGTGTTAGTAGCAGGACCGCTGACTGGAGCAATTGCAGAGTTTGGACCATTCGAAGCTGCGAAGCTGAGATTTCCAGCGTATGAAGAATGGCGGTTAGTTCAAATTGGTAAATATATCTCTCACGTCGATTTCCTGTCGATCTATCAGTGGTTGTCTGGAGCGGTTATTAGAATTGCATTGATGCTGTACACTATCACTGAATTGGTAGCAATAAAGAAAAAAGGGATGAAGATTGGCTGGATTATAATATCTGGCCTCTTATTGGTCATTATTGTAGAAATCCCATTTAGTGGTATGCAGTATCTTACTTTCATGAGAGAAGTTTATTTTCCCACTTCTTTAATCAGTGTGCTTTGTGTATCTATTGTATTGTTCTTTTTAGTGTTGTTAGTTCCAAAGAGAGGACGGGTCAGATGATGCGAAGAAGAATGTGGAATAAATTCATGGCTAAAGATAGAGAGGATCGAACGCATGAAGTTTCCAGCATGATTCCTGATGCTGCTTCTGACAATAGAAGTTGGACAGAGGAAGGTCTGCGTCAGTTATTTAAGAAATGTGCCGATGTAAAGATCACTCGATTCGAACTAGGTGAACCAGATGATCCCCAACCTGTGCTATTGATTGCCTGTATGGGACTGTCTGATGCAAGGCAGATCAATGAATATGTGTTATCTAAACTAGAGCGAATGCAAATTGGATCTGCTCTGAGTCCGAAATTGCATGCAGATTTGGCAATGACTGCGTTTGAAGAGACAGAAGAAATTATCTTACGTGTATTCTCAGGTCAACTCGTGTTATATTTTGTGAACCAGCAGGCTCTATTTGCGCTCGACATAGCTAATCCGCCTGTTCGAATGCCAGCGGAGTCGAGTACGGAACTATCGATTAAGGGACCTCGTGATGGATTTATAGAAGATTTGGATGTTAATGTTGCCTTGGTTCGCAAACGATTGCGTACGAATGCTTTATGTTACGAACAATTTATTGTGGGTAAAAAAAGTGAAAGCAGGGTAGCGTTACTCTATATTGAAGATATGATTCAGCCGGCTTACGTCGATGAAGCTCGAAAACGAATAAAACATCTAGAAATGGAAGTGCTGTTTGGCAGTGCACAACTTGAAGAAGTGCTCTCAGATGGCTCCTACTCCGTGTTTCCACTCATTACCTATACAGGAAGACCCGATTTCGTTGTGGATTGCCTAATTCATGGCAGATTAGCGATTATCGTAGATGGGTCGCCGACCGCGGTCATTGCCCCGGTTAATTTGACTTTATTAATGAAATCTCCCGAAGATATCTACTTTCCCTTCCAAGTGGTATCGTTTGAAATGATGATTCGAATGATTGGCCTCATTATCGCCTTGTTCTTACCAGGCTTTTGGGTCGCCATAGCATCGTACAATCTTGAACAAATTCCGTTTCCGCTCCTTGCCACTTTAGTAATTGCCAGACACGGTCTTCCCATGCCAGGGCCTCTAGAGGCATTCTTGATGTTTGGTTTATTCGAATTGTTCAGGGAAGCGGGCGTACGTTTGCCTAAAGCTGTTGGACAAACGATTGCTGTTGTTGGCGGTATTATCGTCGGTGATGCAGTTATTCGCGCGGGTCTGGCCTCCACAACGATGTTAATTGTCACATCGGTAACCGCGGTTGCCACTTATACTTTGGTGAATCAGACCTTAAGCAGCGGAGTAACCATGGTTAGGCTCTTCATCTTGATATGTGCTGCTTCACTCGGAATGTATGGTTTTGTTCTTGGGGCAATTGCTGTCATATTGCATTTATCCAAGCTGGAATCTTTTGGTGTCCCATATCTGGCACCCTTGTCGCCATTAAAGCTGAAGGATCTTGTAGGTGCTATATTCAAAAAACCTGTGCGCTATGGTGAGGAACAGCCTCAATTCCTGAAATCAGAAGGAAGTCGTCAGAAGGAGGGAGGATCGTGATGCTTATTGCGAGGACTACGTTCTTATTAGTCATCGTTTCATTCCTAGTGACGGGGTGCTGGGATATTAAGGATCCTCAGGATGTGAGCTATTTTACTGCCATCGGATTTGACTATGTGGATGATCAATATATCGTTTATGTTCAAATGGTTGACTTTTCGACGATAGCTAAATCCGATACAGGGAAACCCGTACAGCAAACACCTGTATGGACTGGGAGTGGTCAAGGTCCTACTCCTGTGAGTGCTTTCTATGATCTATACAACACTTCACAATTGCGGGTTTTCTTCGGACATGTGAATGCAATTGTTTATTCCGAAAATGTATTAACAAAAGGGATCGATCCGATCCTTGATTCTCAAAACAGGTATTACGAAATGAGGTATACGCCTTGGATTTTCGGTACGAATCAATCGATTGAGCAATTGTTGTCTGTGACGCCGTTCTTTTATCTCTCTCCGATCGCATCGCTACTGCATCAACCCGAGGATAACTATAAGCAACATTCCTTGATCAAACCGATAACGGTGCGTGAGTTCATCATAAGCTATCGTGAACCAGGGAAAACGGTTATTCTGCCCTCGCTAAACAGCACTCCTAAGGATTGGAAAGAAGGAGATAAACCAAGTTCAATGTTGTCGATTGACGGCATCTTTATGTTACACAATCAGGAGTATAAAGGAAGGCTTGACGAGAATGATGTGTTAGGGCTTCGTTGGATGGAGCCAGACATGAATCGAGGTGGCTTGGTGCTTCGGTCGGGTGAAGAGCCCGTTGCTGTTGTCTCATTGGAGAATCCAAAGGTCAAGATTAAGCCTGTCATGAAGGACGATGTCTTAAACTTCACCATCGATGTGAAGCTTGGGGGGACGATTTCGGAGATCATACAACCCCTAAACGAAGAAGAAATGGAAGAGATGTCCAGTACGTTAGTGAGCGAGCAAATCCGAAGTACATTCGAGAAGGGCCTAGCTAAGGGAGCGGATCTATTGCAGCTAGAGTACGCGCTGTATCGTCAAGATAATAAGCTGTGGAAACAATTGCGTGAAACTGAACAGCTTCAACTATCTTCAGATCAATTAGATATTCAAGTGGATGTTAAGCTCAAGACATCAGGTAAATTGAAAATAAATCAGTAAATTCCCCAATTGACACCCGATTGTGTTGGAAGTATAGTGGCAAGTATAAAGCAGTATGTATCAACATAAAAAGAATAGATTCGCGGGGAGTAAAGCATGGCATTTGGTGTAAGCAAGTCCGAATTAAAAGCTTGGAAATCAGCTGTGATGCGTGGTGAAATTGCGTTTTTGACTCATTATTGGTACGATGCTCGATTTCCTCATTATTCAACTGTTACGAAGGTGGGCTGTTCCGATCTGAATAAATTGACAGCGTGGTGTGAAGAGCACGGATTAAACCCAAAGTATATTCATCATCGAGATACATATCCACACTTTGATTTAATAGGACCGAAGCAGAAGGCTGTTTTACAATCAGAGAATCAATGGGAACAGATCAGGCGATTTAAGTTATAATCCATTATTTAGATAATACCATTCAACTATGTTGAGTGGTATTTTGTTAAAAATATAAGAAATTATAAATTTTCGGGGGCCACGGAGTGGCTCCCTTACTG
>CAYUSG010000087.1:0-16385 GCA_964447355.1 uncultured Paenibacillaceae bacterium | reverse complement strand
GAAATTAACAGAAAAGAAACGTGAAGCGATTTATGAGGTCATTCAGCAGCATGCTCTGGCTATTGGCATAGGCATCGTAGATGCACCAACGATCGATCAAATGAATATCAAGCAAGCCTCTCGTGAGGCGATGAAATTGGCTGTGGAACAGCTGAGCGTAGTACCGCAACAGCTGTTAATTGATGCTGAGAACATCAAATGTACGATTCCACAACTGGCTATCATTCATGGGGATGCTGTCAGTCAATCCATTGCAGCAGCCTCTATTATAGCAAAAGTAACTAGGGACCGGATGTGTTTGCAATGGGACATGGAATATCCTGAATATGGTCTTTCTTCTCATAAAGGTTATGCAACCAAGGCGCATAGAGAGGCTATCTTGCAATTTGGGCCATCGCCGAAGCATCGCAAATCCTTCTTAAATAAGCTGCTTAACGTGCAGCAACAATTATTCTAAGGACTTAACAATAACATGGGAGTATCCGATATACATAGTACTACATCATAAAGGAGGTGTCCGCAGTATGAATGTTAGTCAATTAATGCGTCAATTCATGAGAGAGATGCAAGGCGCTGATCCTAAGGCACTGGAGCTTAAAGTGGGCCAGGTCGTCAAAGGGATGGTGGTACAGCTGCTCTCTGATCAAGAGGCGTTGATGAACATCGGCGGACACTTGTTAAAAGCCAAGCTTGAAACACCGCTGCAGCAAGGTCAGACGACAATGCTGCAGGTTCAGCCTAATTCAACACCAGAGCAGCTGCTTTTAAAGCCGATGCAGGCTTCTGCAGTGCCCATAGCCGAAGAATCCATGCCGGATCTTTTAAAGCAGCTGGGATTTAAAGATACACCGCAGCATAGACAATTGGTACAGCTGGCTCACCAAGCACAAGTCCCTTTGACTAAGGTTGAGATGAAGCCGCTGCAACCGATCGTTCAATTGCAACCTGAGGGAGCTGAAAGCAGCACTTGGATGAAAGCGGGTTTGGCAGCACATAGTAAGGGACTGCCGTTAACAGCAGATTCCATCAAAGCGATGCAGCAGATTATGTTTGGACAGCCGATCCATCACAATCTGAAGCAGGTAGGTGAACAAGCAGCTCAACTGCTGCAGCAAATAACGGCATCGCCAAATGGAGACGGTACGAATCAGAGCTCATTACAGCTAAGCTCTAAAGTCACCGCACAGCTGCAGAAATTAGTTCAACTGGTGGGCCAAATCTCTTCACTGAGTATGGTCGACGGGAATGAAGCAGCGCCAACACTTTCGCCGAAGGGTAGTTTGTCTGTTGCACAAGCCGCTGCTAGTGTATCTAACGCAGGGGTAGCGGCTGATGTTCAGGATCAACTAAAGGCAAGCTCGCGAACCCAAGGAGGGGTGTCAGCCACAGCAGAAGCTCCACAGCCAAGTCGTCCATCATCAGCCCAGTCCCCAGTGTCTAGTCCTGTGTCTAATCTAGTAGAGGGCAGCAGGTTATCGGAACCTTCAACGGTTCAGAATGGATTAAAGAACGCTGGAATTGATCAACAGGAGACTATTGGATCTAGAATGGAACAGAGGGTGGGGGCTGCTCCTAGCAAACAAGATACTTCGGGCGTAGTGAAAGAAACATCCTTGAAACCTGAAGCCAATTCTACATTGCAGTCTAATGTGTCAACAGCGCAAGCTGCAACAGCCGGTGAGACCAAATCCAGCTGGATTGGTCAGTTATTGAAGTCAATGGGGATGAATTTAGAACAGCAGCTCAAACAAGCCGTACAACAGTCCGATCGATCCCCGCAAACAAATCATGATCTGACCCCAGCTGTCCAAGCTTCTATCTTGGATGAGGGTCTGCCCGAAGCTATTAGAACTACGCAGCAGCAAAGTTTCGAGTCGCTAAAGCAGGTGCTGTTGCAATTACAAGCGGAAGAACTGCCGCCAGCATTAAAAGAAAGCACCCAGCAACTGCTGCAACAGGTGACAGGTCAGCAGCTCATGCTGGTGTCTGAGCGTACGGGTCTTTTCTCGCATATGACCCTGATGCTGCCCTTAAGAGATGGAGATAGTGAACAGACGGCATCGATCCATATTCAATCTCGTAAAGGCAGAAAGGGCGAAATGGATGCGGAGAATTGCAGGCTGTTATTTGATCTTAGTATGAAGTCGCTTGGGAATACTTTGATTGACGTACAAGTTGTTAATAAAATAGTAAATTTGCAAATACACAATGACCACCCGATGATTACCAGGCTTGTAGAGCTAGGTAAGGAAGATATACAAGCAGCATTGCAACAGGTTGGCTATCACTGTGCTTCCGTTAAAGTTACGGCGTACCCAGCGCCAGTGCAATCGGGCCAAGGCGCTTCAGGTACACTCACTAATGGGCTGAACAATGAAGCGGCTCAAAAGTATAAGCTGCCCTCCTATAAAGGGGTGGATCTCAAGGTATGACAACGAATAACAAACCGCCCAAAAGCTTAAAAAAAGCCGTGGCTTTAGCCTATAAACCCGATCAACATGAAGCCCCTGTCGTTATTGCAAAAGGGAAAGGACATACAGCTAAGAAAATTCTAGAGAAGGCACAGGAGCATGGTATCCCTATTCAAGAGGACACATCCTTAGTCGAGGTGTTGTCGCAGCTAGATCTTGATCAGCAGATCCCTGCAGAATTGTATCAATTGGTTGCGGAGATTCTGAGTTTTATATATAAAACCGACCGAACATTACGATAAACGGTACTCCCGCGTAAATGGAATAATGTTAACAATGTTAAGAGGTATGGTATGAATCTAGAAGATCGAATGAGCAAGAAACCGAATCGGAAAGTCGTTGGTCGCATTGGTGAGCAACAAGCACGCATGTATGTTGAACAACAGGGATTTCGCGTGTTAGGCCAGAATTGGCGCTGTCGGCGCGGTGAATTGGACCTTATTCTGGAGCATCAACAGTCCATTATTTTTGTGGAGGTTAGAACTAGAATAGCAGCTGAAATGGATAACAAAATGCTGGGGTTTGGGTCACCTCAGGAATCCATCAACTTAAGAAAACAACAAAAAGTTCGAGATGTAGCACTTCATTATATTCAATATCGAGGGTACCATGATCGCAATCTTCAGTTTGATGCGATCTGTGTCTTGCTGAACCCTGATTTAAGCTTACAAAGCTTGGAGCATATCCAGCATGCATTTTAGAATAGGGCTGTTCAACCGTCGGATGTTTTGACGTTGAACAGCCCCGTTTGCTTCTATAGCCTGTATGACATTCATTAATATGACGGTTGTTTTCGATCCAGAGTTCGGTATTGAATGGCTTCAGCTAAGTGTTCTACAGTAATAAATTTACTTTCAGATAAGTCAGCGATCGTTCTTGCAATCTTTAATATACGGTCGTGCGCACGCATACTAAAACCAAATGATGCGAAGGAATGTTTCATTAAATCAGCCGCGGGTGACTCTAATTTACAAAAAGCTTTTAACCATTTCCCACTCAACTGGCTGTTAAATTGAATAGGAAGCTGTTTAAATCGTTCCAATTGGATCTCATGTGCAAGCATGACCTTTTGCCGCATGGCTTCTGAACTTAGAGAAGGTTCTGTAGATTGCAGTGTATCAACATCAACGCTGGGGACCTCAACTTGCAAATCTATACGATCCAGCAGCGGTCCAGACAATCTTGAACGATACTGGGCGATCTTAAGAGGTGTACAGCTGCACGTAGTTTGAGGTGTTTCGTAGCCTGAATAACCACAAGGGCAAGGATTCATTGAAGCCGTTAACATGAACTGGCTTGGATAGGTATATACGGCTCGGGCTCTGCTGATCGTTACCTGACGATCCTCCAAGGGCTGGCGCATCACTTCAAGCACATGCCTGCTAAACTCAGGCAATTCATCTAAGAATAATACGCCTAAATGGGCTAAGCTGACCTCACCTGGCTTAGGCACGCTCCCGCCTCCAATGAGTCCAGCGGAGGATATTGTATGGTGCGGGGTACGATAAGGTCGTTGAAGCAAAGCGCTTTGCTTGAGATTTACTTGCTTGGCAACACTGTAAATTTTCATCACTTCGATGAATTCCTCACTGGTTAATGGAGGCAGTATCGTTGGCAGCCTGCGCATCAGCATGGTTTTTCCAGAGCCGGGAGGTCCAATAAACAGTAAATTATGTAAGCCAGAGGCAGCAATCATCAACGCTCTTTTGGCATGATAGTGTCCCTTGACATCAGCATAATCGTCTATCATATTATGTTCAATCGCAGGATTGAAGGATTTAAAATCGGTTGCTGTCACGTGGAGATGATTAGACATGCTGCTATTATAGTTAATAGGGTTAACTATATGATCATGCTCCTCTTGACCGATCACTTGCTTTAATTCGTTTAAATGATGTAACGGAATCAACTCAATGCCTTTAATCAGCGAGGCTTCGGTGCTGTTCTCCACTGGCAGTACGATTCGTTTAACCCCTTGTTTCTTAGCCGCGTGGACCATCGATAATACTCCAGGTACAGGGCGCACCATGCCATCAAGTGATAATTCGCCTATGAACAGATAGTCATTTAAATGCTCCCACGAGAGCTGTGCACTCGCTTTAAGAATACCCGCAGCGATAGGCAGATCGTAGACTGAACCTTCTTTTCTAAGATCAGCTGGCGCCAAGTTAACGGTCACTCGCTGTGTAGGAAACTGAAATTCACAGTTTTTCATAGCGGAGCGAACCCGCTCAATCGATTCACGCACAGCAGAATCCGGCAGTCCGACGATTTGAATACAGGGTAAACCGGGATTAATGTCTACTTCAACATCAATTAATTGACCTTCGATGCCGAGCACGCAGCTGCTTAATACTTTTCCATACACACAAAAACACCTCTTCCGTCATATTAGCTATACAGCATTGCCGTTATGGTGGATAAAGGTGCTTCCTTATCATCCGATTCGTTAATTTATAATGTTATTGTAGGCTGGCGAGCATGCGACGTCAACGTAAATTTTAGCAATTATGAAAATTAAGCAATGTGGAAATAATGGCTAAAGAGGTGATTAAAATGCAGGAAAAACCGTATTTTTGTCCCAACTGCCGGTCTAATCGTGTTAAATTCAGCGTGATCAGCCGATCTCAGCAAAGCTTCATGAAGGATGCTGTAACAGGTGCTGTTATGTCTCAGAACGAACCAGAGCAATTCAATGTGGAAGAACCGGATATACAGTGTAATGTTTGCCATTTTGTAGGTAATGAGATGCGTTTTATTAAACAGGCAGAGCGAGAGCCGCGCACAGTTACGTCTATTTAGAACAGCGGACGCGTTTTCCTTATGAGGGAATGCGTCTTTTCTTTTGAAACACGGATAGCTGGTGCTGTTATTGCTTGGGGAATTAGATTTTACGTGATTTTTCGGTATGATTCTTCTTTTCTATCTAATTGATTAAAAGATTTTATTCTAAAACGGACAAGAAATTGTCGAAATGTCATGTACTTTAATGCTCGTTTTGGTAAAATAATTAAGGTGTGTGTTAGACCTCAGAAGCACAACTTAGATGCTGATACAGGATGGCATATGCTGAAGTCGAATGAAGCTCAAGTGTGGTAAGAATAGAATCTCAAATACGATTCTGTTCATATACTTAAGAAAACGTTGATAGGAGGATTTAGGAATGAATATCCATGAATATCAAGGAAAACAAGTCCTGAAGCAGTTTGGAGTTGTGGTCCCTGAAGGTAAAGTAGCCTTTACACCTGATGAAGCTGTTGCAGCGGCAAAAGAGCTTGGCACATCTGTAGTGGTTGTGAAAGCACAAATTCACGCAGGCGGGCGCGGTAAAGCAGGCGGGGTCAAAATCGCCAAAAATGTAGACGAAGTACGTACATATGCCGAGGAACTGCTTGGCAAAGTGTTAGTTACACATCAAACAGGACCGGAAGGTAAAGAAATTAAGCGTTTATTAATAGAACAAGGCTGTGACATTAAGAAGGAATATTATGTTGGTGTTGTGGTGGATCGTGCCACCGGGCGCGTTGTCATGATGGCTTCTGAAGAAGGCGGTACTGAGATCGAGGAAGTGGCGGCAGCTACACCTGAGAAAATTTTCAAAGAGGTTGTTGATCCTGCTGTTGGTTTAATGCCTTATCAAGCTAGAAAGCTTGCTTATGCGATCAACATCCCTAAGGAGCTAGTGAACAAAGCTGTTAAATTTATGATGGCTCTATATACTGCATTCGTTGAGAAAGATTGCTCCATTGCGGAAATTAATCCTTTGGTTGTTACAGGTGACGGGAATGTTATGGCGTTAGACGCTAAGTTGAATTTTGATTCCAATGCGTTGTACAGACATAAGGATATCCTTGAACTTCGTGATTTGGACGAGGAAGACGAGAAGGAAATCGAAGCATCGAAATATGACCTAAGCTACATTGCGTTAGATGGCAATATTGGCTGTATGGTTAATGGTGCGGGACTAGCGATGGCTACCATGGATATTATTAAGCATTACGGCGGCGACCCAGCGAACTTCCTAGATGTCGGGGGCGGTGCTACAACGGAGAAAGTTACGGAAGCATTCAAAATCATCCTGTCTGACGAAAAAGTAAAAGGGATCTTCGTTAACATTTTCGGCGGCATTATGCGCTGTGACGTTATTGCTAACGGTGTAGTTGAAGCGGCGAAACAAATTGGCTTAGATCGTCCTCTAGTTGTTCGTTTGGAAGGGACGAATGTTGAGCTGGGCAAGAAAATTCTTAACGAATCCGGTTTAAACATCGTGGCGGCAGATTCGATGGCTGACGGTGCGCAAAAAATCGTTTCGCTAGTTTCTTAATCAACAAACCATTATAGAGTAGGATGTGAACAATCAATGAGTATTTTGATCAATAAAGATACGAAAGTCATCACGCAAGGGATTACCGGCTCAACAGGGCTGTTTCATACCAAAGGCGCTTTAGACTACGGAACTCAAATGGTTGGCGGGGTAACTCCTGGTAAGGGCGGTACCGAAGTTGAAATCACGTTAGAAAATGGTGAAGTGAAGAAGCTGCCTGTTTTCGATACGGTGAAAGAAGCTAAAGATAAGACAGGTGCAACGGCATCCGTTATTTATGTCCCTCCTGCTTTTGCTGCAGATGCGATTATGGAAGCGGTGGACGCTGATTTTGATTTAGCGATTTGTATTACTGAGGGAATACCTGTCCTTGATATGGTCAAAGTCCAACGTTACATGGAAGGAAAGAGAACCGTATTAGTAGGACCTAACTGCCCGGGTGTGATTACGCCAGGAGAATGTAAAATCGGAATTATGCCAGGCTATATTCATACGCCCGGACATGTTGGTGTTGTGTCCCGTTCTGGAACATTAACATACGAGGCTGTTCACCAATTAACCACTCGTGGTATCGGACAATCTTCAGCTGTAGGTATTGGCGGGGACCCTGTAAAAGGTATGGAGTTTATCGATGTGCTTAAATTGTTCAATGAGGATCCTGATACTTATGCGGTGATCATGATTGGTGAAATCGGGGGAACCGCTGAAGAGGAAGCGGCAGAGTGGATTAAGGCCAACATGACAAAACCAGTAGTTGGATTCATCGGCGGACAAACGGCGCCTCCAGGCAAAAGAATGGGCCATGCGGGTGCGATTATTTCCGGCGGTAAAGGGACAGCCGCAGAGAAAATCGCAACGATGGAAAGATGCGGTATTAAAGTAGCTGCAACCCCTTCGGAAATGGGATCTACGCTCGTAAGCGTTCTTGAAGCAAAAGGTTTATTGGAGCAATGCATCACTAAGAAATAAATATCAGATGATAGGTAAGCAACCTTTCACAGCATCTTTGACGGATGTTTTGAAGGGTTGCTTTTTTTAATAAAGAATTTAATTCATAGTGCAAAGGAGAGGGTCGCATGAACATGGAACATTTGGATGAAAGAACGTTGCTTTTTGCCATACATCAATTAAAGGGGATCGGATGGAAAAGTATCGATTTATTAATGCAGTCATTATCATCATTAACACAAATATGGACATTGTCACTAGAAGAGCTAACAGGGATGGGGATCGATGAAAAGTTGGTTGTATCGATCAAGCAGCAAATATCGATTGAGGTCATTCAAGAGTATCAAGATGAATATGCCAAGAGACATATCCATTTTATGACAAGGCTAGATGAAGATTATCCTAAGTTATTAGAGGAAATCCCGCAGCCGCCATGGGTGTTGTACTATCAAGGTGATATTCAATTGCTGCATCAGCCCCTCATTGCGATTGTGGGTACAAGGGTGCCTACGATGTATGGTAAGAAAATGGCGGAAGTATTCGCCGCAGATTTGGCTAGTCGGGGGGTTGGGATCGTCAGCGGGTTAGCGCGGGGGATAGACAGTTTGGCACATCAAGGGGCATTAAATAGTCCCCATGGGAAAACGATTGCCGTAACTGGGACAGGATTGGATCGAATTTATCCTAAAGAGAACGTTCTGTTATACGAAGCTATTGCAAATCAAGGTTTAATTATAACAGAAACACCATTAAAAACCGCATTTCATCCCGGATTGTTTCCGATCAGAAATCGCATTATTGCAGGGTTGTGTCTAGGGACGTTTGTCATTGAGGCTGCAGAGAAGAGCGGTTCATTAATTACAGCAGATCAAGCATTAGAGCAGTGCAGGGATGTCTTTGCTTTGCCGGGTCCTGTTAATTCCCCCAAGAGTACGGGATGTTTAAGATTGATCCAACAAGGAGCTAAATGTGTGATTACAGTGGACGATATTTTGGAAGAATATACACATAACGTTGCTGTTTCTTCTATTAATATAGAGAAGGATCAGAATGGGGAATCTCATCACATACTGACGAATGATGAACGAATGGTGTTAGATCTAATGTCCCATGAACCGATCAGCTTTGATGAAATTTTCGAAAAATGCAAATTTGAGTTTGGACATTTGCATTCAGTTCTGTTAAATTTACTTATGAAAAATATGATTAACCAATTACCAGGATCTACATACATAAAACAATAACATTTCATGGGGGAGGACGAACCTATGGCTGACACATTAGTAATAGTGGAATCACCTGCAAAAGCCAAAACGATTGGTAAGTACTTAGGCAGTAAGTATATCGTCAAGGCTTCCATGGGCCATGTCCGAGACTTGCCAAAAAGTCAAATCGGTGTGGAAGTGGAAAAGGGGTTTGAACCGAAATACATTACCATTCGGGGAAAAGGTTCAGTCCTAAAGGAATTAAAGGACGCAGGCAAAAAGGTAAAGCGTATTTATCTCGCAGCTGACCCGGATCGTGAAGGGGAGGCCATTGCTTGGCATTTAGCTCATTATTTTGATATTAATGAAACAGAACCTTGTCGCGTTGTATTTAATGAAATAACGAAGCAAGCAGTGAAAGAAGCGTTCAAGCAGCCTAGACAGATTGATATGGATTTAGTTAATGCGCAGCAGGCAAGACGAATCTTGGATCGATTGGTCGGTTATAAGATCAGTCCGCTGCTTTGGAAGAAGGTTAAAAAAGGGTTATCCGCGGGGAGAGTTCAATCCGTTGCAGTGAAGCTCATTATGGATCGCGAGCACGAAATCAATGCGTTTGTGCCAGAAGAATACTGGACGATCACAGCTAACCTGTCGATTGATAAAAAAGAATTTGAAGCGAAATTTCACTCCTTAAACGGTGCGAAAACAGAGTTGACCAATGAACAGCAGGTTAAGGACATTCTAGCATCCATTGAAAAGTCCAAATATGTCGTCAAGGAAGTCAGAGAGAAAGAAAGGCAGCGCCATCCCGCTGCTCCTTTTATTACAAGTTCGCTGCAGCAGGAAGCTGCGAGAAAGTTAAATTTCAGAGCGGCTCGTACGATGTCGATTGCCCAACAGCTCTACGAGGGGATTGATATTGGCAAAGAAGGTACGGTTGGTTTGATCACCTACATGAGAACGGATTCGACACGTATCTCACCGATTGCTCAAGAGGAAGCGAAAACCTATATAACAGACAAATTCGGGAAGGAATATGTCCCGGATTCACCTCGGAATTATACTAAGAAGAATGCCAATGCGCAGGATGCGCATGAGGCGATTCGCCCGACATCGGCACTTCGTTCACCCGATGAAATCAAAGCGAAGTTAAGCCGAGACCAGTTCCGATTGTATAAGCTCATATGGGAACGGTTTATATCGAGTCAAATGTCATCTGCAGTATTAGATACCATGACCGTTGATATCGAAGCAGGGAATACAATGTTCCGAGCAGTAGGTTCCAAAGTTAAATTTCATGGGTTTATGAAAGTGTATGTGGAAGGTAATGATGATGACAGTGGTAAGGATGAAGAAAAGTTCCTGCCCCCTCTGCAGCCCGGTGATCAGCTAAAGAAGCAAGCGATTGATCCGAAGCAGCATTTTACTCAGCCCCCTCCAAGATATACGGAAGCGCGTTTAGTACGAGCTTTGGAGGAATTAGGTATTGGCCGGCCCAGTACTTACGCTCCGACATTAGAGACCATCCAAAGACGGGGCTACGTGGCGATGGAGGAGAAGAAATTTTTCCCTACCGAACTCGGAGAATTAGTCATTCAACTCATGGAAGAATTTTTTCCTGAAATCTTAAATGTTGAATTTACTGCGAAATTGGAAAATGACCTCGATCAAATTGAAGATGGGGATATGGATTGGGTCAAGCTCCTTGATTCCTTTTATGATGGATTTCACAAACGGCTTATAGTGGCCGAGGAAGAAATGAAAGAAATTGAAATACAAGATGAAGTATCCGATGAACTATGTGAGAAGTGTGGAAAGCATTTAGTGTATAAGATGGGGCGGTTTGGCAAGTTTTTAGCTTGTTCAGGATTTCCCGATTGCCGGAATACGAAGCCGATCGTTAAAGATGTCGGTGTTGAATGTCCATCCTGTAAGGAAGGTAAAATTGTTCAACGCAGAAGCAAGAAGGGGCGTATATTCTATGGATGTGACCGCTACCCTGAATGTGAGTTTGTTTCATGGGACAAACCTGTAAACCATCCTTGTCCTAAATGTGATTCATTACTTGTTGAGAAACGCACTCGAACGAAAGCACATATTCAATGTACGCAATGTGATCATAAAGAAGACATTCAAGAGGATGAAAACGAAGATCTGGATTAACAGCTCAAGAGAGGAGACCCCTAGTGACACAATCTGAAAAAGTTACTGTTATCGGTGCGGGATTAGCTGGCAGTGAAGCCGCTTGGCAAATCGCCAGCTTAGGCGTGCCCGTCACTTTATATGAGATGAGACCGGTGCGGAAGACGCCGGCACATCATACTGATAAATTCGCTGAACTGGTATGCAGCAATTCATTAAGAGCAAACGGCTTAACGAACGCTGTAGGTGTATTAAAAGAAGAAATGAGACAACTCAATTCATTAATCCTAAAATGTGCAGACGAGCATGCGGTGCCAGCCGGAGGCGCTTTAGCTGTTGATCGGGACGGGTTCTCTGGCGCTGTAACAAGTACGCTGCGCAATCACCCATTAATCGAAGTTAAGAACGAAGAGTTGGATCGTCTGCCTGACGGCATTACTGTGGTAGCTACGGGTCCTTTAACGTCACCAAGTTTATCAGCACATCTAAAAGAGCTGACGGGTGAGGAATATCTATATTTTTATGATGCTGCGGCTCCAATTGTAGACAAGGATTCTATTGACATGGATAAGGTTTATTTAGCTTCTCGTTACGATAAGGGAGAGGCTGCTTATCTGAACTGCCCGATGAACGAGGAAGAATTCGAACGCTTTTACGAAGCGCTAACAACTGCTGAAGTTGCGCCGGTTAAGGAATTCGAGAAAGAAATTTATTTTGAAGGCTGCATGCCGATTGAAGTGTTAGCTAAACGCGGTAAGCAAACCTTATTATTCGGGCCGATGAAGCCCGTGGGATTGCCTGATCCGCGAACGGGAAAAATCCCTCATGCCGTAGTACAGCTTCGTCAAGATAATGCAGCAGGAACACTTTACAATTTGGTAGGCTTCCAAACGCACTTGAAATGGGGGGAGCAAAAACGTGTTTTCTCCATGATACCTGGCTTGGAAGAGGCAGAGATTATCCGGTATGGAGTGATGCATCGTAATACCTTTATTAATTCGCCGAACTTGCTTAAGCCAACCTATCAATTCAAACAGCGTGAGAACCTGTTCTTTGCAGGCCAAATGACGGGGGTAGAGGGTTATGTAGAATCCGCTGCCTCTGGTCTATTAGCCGGACTGAATGCGGGGTTACTCGCTTTGGGGTCATCACTTGTCGTCCCCCCGAAAGAGACGGCATTAGGCAGCATGGCTGAATATATTACTACAGCCGATTTCAAGCATTTTCAACCGATGAATGCGAATTTTGGCTTGTTCCCGCCACTGGATGAGAAGATCCGAAACAAAAAATTAAAAAATGAAAAAATTGCTGAACGTGCGATTGAGAAAATTCAGAATTTTTCACACAATATAGCCCGAATCGGTTGTAAATAAAAGAAATCCTATGTTAAGATAAGGATGTTTTTCGATCAACATTGATACAAAACGTTTCTTACAACGTCATCGGCGAGGTGTGAGAGTGAATGAACACGGAACAGCTTGTTGAACAATTTTTGAATTACATGCGAGTTGAGAAAAATGCATCTCCGCTAACGTTACAGCATTATACGGCGGACTTACATCAGTTTTGCCAATTTATGAAGCAGCATGAAGTCATTGACTTTGCTGCTGTTTCTTATTTTTTCGTGCGAAATTTTCTGGCCGAGCTGCATCACCAGGACTACGCTAAACGCTCTGTAGCACGGAAGATTTCAGCCTTGCGATCGTTGTTTAAATATTTACTTCGTGAAGACATCGTTGAAGTAAGTCCGTTTCAATATATGCGAACGCCAAAGCTTGACAAGAAGCTGCCCAAGTTTATGTATGTGGATGAAATGGAGAAACTGTTGGATGCACCTGATGTGTCTAAACCGATCGGTTTAAGAGACAAGGCCATATTAGAAACGTTGTATGCAAGCGGCATGCGGGTAAGTGAATGTGTCGGTCTAAACCTGAATGCTGTGGATCTTAATAGCGGCATTGCCTTAGTTTTTGGTAAAGGAGCCAAGGAACGGTATGTTCCCTTAGGTGAACACGCTGTTCACGCTATTAAACGATACATCGCTGAAGCGAGGAATAACATGCTTAAACAAGCTGATGAGCAGGCTTTATTCCTCAACACACGCGGTGGCCGCATATCAGACCGAAGTATAAGGCGTATGATTGATACTTGTGTCAAAAAGCTAGCCGATGCTAAGAAAATAAGCCCGCATACATTACGGCATACGTTTGCAACTCATATGCTTGAGGCAGGAGCAGATTTAAGAACCGTTCAAGAATTGCTTGGTCATGCGAACATATCTACAACTCAAATCTATACACATATAACAAGGGATCACTTACAGACGATTTATAATCGGGCACATCCCCGAGCATAAAGGGATGAGGATAAGGAGGAACGGCAGTTGAGTTCATTTCATGCAACAACAATATGCGCTGTACGGCATAATGGAAAAGGTGCGATTGCAGGTGACGGTCAAGTGACCTTCGGTCAAAATATGGTGATGAAGCACCAGGCCAAAAAAGTCAGAAGGCTGTATCGTGGAAAAGTAGTGGCCGGTTTTGCCGGTTCGGTTGCGGACGCTATTACCTTATTCGAGAAATTCGAGGGTAAACTGGATGAGCATCATGGTAATTTACAGCGGGCTGCTGTTGAACTGGCCAAGGATTGGCGATCAGATCGCGTGCTGCGGAAGCTGGAAGCGATGATGATTGTCATGGATGAGCAATCTTTATTGCTGATTTCGGGGAACGGTGAAATTATTGAACCTGACGATGGAATCTGTGCCATTGGTTCTGGGGGAAGCTTTGCCTTAGCGGCAGCAAGGGCAATGAAACAGCATGCCGTTCAACTGGAAGCGAAGGAAATGGCCTATGAAGCGTTGAAAGTCGCAGCGGACATTTGTGTCTATACCAACCACAATATTATTGTTGAAGAAATTCATCCGAATGCATAACCAATTGTTGTACAGGAGGGTATACTATTGAAAACATTAGCCTTAACGCCTAGAGAAATTGTTACCGAACTGGATAAATATATTATTGGACAGAAAAAAGCGAAGAAATCTGTTGCGGTTGCGCTTAGAAATCGTTATCGCCGCGGCTTGTTGGATGAATCCATTAGGGATGAGATCATTCCTAAGAATATACTAATGATTGGTCCAACGGGCGTAGGTAAGACTGAGATCGCTAGACGTCTTGCGAAATTAGCAAACGCGCCGTTTGTTAAAGTAGAAGCAACTAAGTTCACGGAAGTGGGATATGTAGGCAGGGATGTCGAGTCTATGGTCCGTGACCTTGTAGAAACTTCAATTCGTATGGTTAAGGCAGAGAAAACAGAGAAGGTGAAAGACAAAGCCGAAACACTAGCGAATGAACGCATAGCTTCCATTCTCGTTCCTTCACGCGCGAAAGCCAAGTCCGCCAAAAATCCGTTTGAAATGATATTCGGACAGCAGGGCCAGCAGCAGGAGAAAGAAGAAGAGCCGGATCATGATTTGGCCGCCAAACGGGAGCAGGCTTTAAAGCTAGTGCTGCTTGGCGAGAAGGAGAATGAAATCATAGAAATTGAAGTTGAGGATAACAGTCCTTCGATGCTGGATATGATCGCTGGGGGTCAGGGCAACGAGCAGATGGGGATCAACATGCAGGAAATGTTCGGGAATTTTCTTCCTAAGCGAACGAAAAAACGTAAGCTGCCGATCAGAGAAGCACGCAAGGTGCTAATTCAAGAAGAAGCGAACCGTCTCATTGATATGGATGAGGTCATTCAAGAATCTGTCGCTAAAGCAGAACAACACGGAATCATCTTTATTGATGAGATTGATAAAATCGCTAATGCGGGTAAAGGCGGCGGTCCTGATGTTTCGCGTGAAGGCGTTCAACGTGACATCCTGCCTATCGTTGAAGGGTCTACCGTGATGACGAAATATGGTCCAGTGAAGACCGATTATATTCTATTTATTTCTGCTGGGGCTTTCCATATGTCTAAGCCATCTGATTTAATTCCTGAACTTCAAGGACGCTTTCCAATTCGGGTAGAGCTTAGTAGTTTAACAATGGAGGATTTTGTATCCATACTAAAAGAACCTCAGAATGCATTAACGAAACAATACACTGCATTATTAGAAACAGAAGGTATAAAAGTGGAATTTGACGAAGCGGCGATCATTGAAATTGCTCGAATTGCGTTAGAAGTAAACCAGAATACGGATAATATTGGTGCGCGCAGGCTCCATACGATACTGGAAAAACTGCTTGAGGACCTATCCTTTGAAGCACCAGAGCTCAATTTAGAGTCTTTTGTTATTTCCCCTGAATACGTCAAAGAGAAATTGAGTGATATTTCCAAAAACCGCGATTTAAGTCAATACATTCTATAAAAGGTAGGTTGGAATTAGTTTAGGAGGAACGACATAATGAGTTTGTTGGCAAAAACCCGTACATTGAACCGCTTGTTACAGAAGGCAGCCGGGCAAGCGGTAAACTTCAAGGAAATGGCAGAGGTGCTGCGGGATATCCTGCAAGCGAATGTTTATGTGATCAGCCGCCGAGGGAAAATTCTAGGCAGCGGGATTAATAATCTCTTCCAATCTCAAGTTACAGCAAACATGATTCATGAAACCAAGCGAATACCAGAAGCAACGAATAAATTGTTGCTGCAGATGAAAGAGACGATCTCCAACATCGTTCAGTCCGATGCATTTGGTTCAGACGAGAAACATATACAAGAGCTGTTTGAACATACTTTCGTGACAGTTATTCCGATTATCGGAGGCGGCAATCGAATTGCCACGCTAGTGTTAACCAGGGTAGAGGGTGAATTTATTGACGATGACCTTATTTTGGCGGAATACGGCTCGACAATTGTTGGAATGGAAATTTTACGAATAAGAGCTGAAGAAAGTGAAGTGGAAGCACGCAGCAAAGCATCGGTTCAAATTGCGGTGGGATCGCTCTCCTTCAGTGAACTCGAAGCAGTTGAACATATTTTTGAAGAGCTACAAGGCAAAGAAGGTCTCCTGGTGGCGAGTAAAATTGCGGACAGAGTAGGGATAACCCGTTCTGTGATTGTGAACGCATTGCGCAAGCTTGAAAGCGCGGGTGTCATCGAGACACGCTCACTAGGGATGAAAGGCACCTATATTAAGATGCTTAATGAAAAGCTTGTCCAGGAGCTTGAGAACATTCGAGTTTAAACAAATTTGTTGAATATTACTAGTTGCAAAACCTTACAATTATTTACTTATTTTAAACACAAATGTCTATTTTTTTTGTATAATAAGTCCTATCTGACTAAAGATAGGGCTTTTTT
>CAYUSG010000086.1:0-16387 GCA_964447355.1 uncultured Paenibacillaceae bacterium | reverse complement strand
TTGATGAACTGAGCACCTTAAAGCTTGTGAACACGGTAGCACCCATGGATGTAGATGTGCTGCTGCCGTTTGCTTTCGATGAATGGCAGACGAGGCAAACGGGGCTCGGAGATGTGCCAGTATTGCATCTGTGGAGGCATGAGAAAGCCTTCATTATGGGGCTGAGAGATTGGAAATTGCCGCATGCTGAAGATGCTGCAGATTGGCTTGAATCACAGGGTTATGTGACGGCAGTAAGACATTCAGGGGGAGCAGCCGTACCACTGGATGAAGGGGTGCTTAATGTCTCGCTAATTGTGCCGAAACCGAATAAGTTGATGGCGTTTCATGAAGAATTCGAGCGCTTCTATACATGGATGGATGATTTCTTCCGATCCTATTACCAGATTTCAATTCATAAAGGAGAGATTAAGGGCTCATATTGCCCGGGAGATTATGACCTGTCCATTCAAGGTAAGAAATTTTGCGGTATTGCGCAGCGGCGTCAAATTCATGCAGTTGTAATCCAAGCTTTTATTAATGTGGAAAGCAGCGGATCAGCAAGAGCCCGGCTCGTGCGGCAATTTTATGAGCAGGCAGCAGGCCGGGAAGAGAGGGGCGAGCTCGTGGGAACCGCCCCGTATCCAATGATTGAGCCTAATACAATGTGTTCTTTGTCAGAAGTGACTCAGATCACATCTGTAAAGCAATTCGAACAAGATTTATTAAGCTATGTGAAAGCAAAGGTTCCTGAGACTGTTATGCAGGAGCCCTATTACAGTCATACTTCCATAATAGAGATGAGGCAGCAGCTCTATCGTAGATACAGATCCTAAACTTACATGTATCATGAATTTAACACTTAGAAGAAAGCAGCTAATGCGTCTGGTACATAGGTTTGCCAGAACCCCCAAATATGGCGGCCAGGTTCCTCCCGATACTTTAGCTGCACCCCCTTTTCCTCAAGCAACCGCTTTGTGCTGCGGTTGGAAGCCACGAAATCAAATGTACCGCGATCTGTTCTCACGGCAGTTTCGTCTAAGCCCACCAACATATACATGGATAAGTCGGAGAGGTCCTTGCTTTGCTGAATGCGTGCTTGCGTAGGTTGGAAGAAAGCACCGGACAGGGCGATGACTTTCCCGAACAACGCTGGGTAAGCTAATGCAAGATGCATAGAAACAGTGCCGCCTAAGGAATCTCCTGCCAGGACACGTTCCTCACGATGCGGGCGAGTAGCGTAAGTACGATCAATAAATGGGACAAGCTCATAGGCGAAGAACTTCATGTAAGCTTCATGGAGTGAACCATCGGGAGCATATTCCTCAGTTCGTACTTGTTTATCTACGTCAACCCCCACAATGATCATGGGCTCGAACCCTTGATTGAGAATGCCCTCATAGGCAAAAGTAGCAATTCTGCCGAAATTGAAGAAGTCTTCTCCATCCTGACAATAGATGACCGGATAATCTAGAAAGGCGTCATACTCAGGAGGAAGAAAGATCCGCAGTTCACGTATTTGTTTAAGGTAGGTGGATTGCAGCTGTTGTTTCACTACTGTTCGTTTGCTCATGTAGATCCCTCCCTTTCTTTTTGAAACGAAAAACATTTGGAAATATTCGTATCATTCTTTCGAAAAACGCGCAAAATGAACGTATCTGATCTTTAAATTGCACAGAACAGATGAAAAACATGCCAAATGCCGATCGCAAATTTCCAATCTGTACTATATAATTATGATAACTGTTATAATTAGTGAAAATCAAGGGAACACCTTTTTACTTATAAATCAAGGTATCCCCCCATGATAACAGGAGATTGATAATACTCTAACAGTGTGCGCTTTATTCGCTGTTTGGATGAAGAGCACGAATCAGTTTCAGCATAATGAAAGAGGTGAGTTGTGTGGCTAAAACAGCAAATAAAGTACAGTATGAGATCCGCACAGAAAAGGTTGAAACACTTCAAATATTAGATGCGGAAGGGAACATCACAAACGAGGAGTTGATGCCGGCGTTAAGTCACGATCAGCTTAGGGAATTAATGAGACGGATGGTCTTTACCCGCGTATGGGACCAGAGGGCAATCAGCTTAAACCGCCAAGGTCGATTAGGATTCTATGCCCCCGTTTCTGGTCAAGAGGCTTCCATGGTAGCCAGTGAGTTTGCCCTTAATAAGGAAGATTTTGTTTGCCCGGGATACAGGGATATGCCACAGATTGTTTGGCATGGTCTACCAATGCATCAAGCCTTCTTATATTCAAGAGGTCACCAATATGGCGGTAAAATTCCTGAAGGTGTGAACGTGTTGATGCCGCAGATCATTATTGGAGCTCAAATCGTTCAATCCGCGGGTGTAGCAATGGGCATGAAGAAACGCGGTAAGAAAAATGTAGTTATTACGTATACTGGCGACGGCGGTTCTTCACAGGGTGATTTTTATGAAGGTATGAACTTTGCAGGGGCATTTAAACTGCCTGTTATTTTCGTCGTTCAGAATAACCGCTATGCGATCTCAACACCATTCTCGAAGCAAACAGCAGCGGAGAGCATAGCTCAGAAAGGGTTAGCTGCTGGACTTACGTGTATCCAAGTCGACGGTATGGATGCACTCGCAGTTTATAAAGCTACGCACGAAGCTGCTGAAAGAGGTCGAAATGGTGAAGGTCCTACCTTGATTGAGACCCTAACCTATCGTTTCGGAGCCCACTCGATGTCAGGCGACGATCCGACCAAATACCGTACGAAGGAAGAACAAGCCAAATGGGAAGATAAGGATCCGCTTACACGCTTCCGCAAATTCTTGACCAAGCAGAAGCTGTGGAGCGAAGAAGAAGAGGCTAAAATTGTTGAAGAAGCCAAAGCGGTTGTGGCAGAGGAAATCAAAAAAGCCGAACAAACGCCAAAAATGACCGTAGCCGGATTGATCGACAGCATGTTTGAACAAACGCCTCCACATTTGGAAGAGCAAAAAGCAGACTACGCAGCAAAGGGGGAATAATACAATGGCTCAAATGACGATGATTCAAGCGATAACAGATGCAATGCGAATCGAATTAGAACGCGATGAGAACGTTCTGGTGTTTGGTGAAGATGTTGGTCATGTCGGTGGGGTGTTCAGAGCGACAGAGGGGCTGCAGAAGCAATTTGGAGAAGAGCGTGTATTCGATACACCGCTGGCGGAATCGGCCATCGGCGGGCTCGCGGTAGGTTTAGGCACACAGGGTTTCAGACCAGTTGCAGAAATTCAGTTTATCGGGTTCATATTCGAAACGATGGATTCAATCTGTGCGCAAGCCTCTAGGATGCGTTATCGTTCCGGAGGACGCTATAACAGCCCAATTGTATTCAGAACCCCATTTGGCGGAGGGGTGAAAGCGCCAGAATTGCATACAGACAGCCTAGAGGGCTTGATGTTGCAAACGCCGGGGATTAAGGTCGTCATCCCATCGAATCCATACGATGCCAAAGGCTTACTCATTTCAGCCATCCGTGATAATGATCCAGTGTTCTTCATGGAACACTTAAAGCTGTATCGTTCCTTTAGACAAGAGGTGCCAGAAGGTGAATACACCGTGCCGATCGGAAAGGCGAATGTAGTGAGAGAGGGAAAAGATGTGACCGTGATTACCTATGGGGCCATGGTTCAGACTTCTCTTAAAGCTGCCGAAGTGTTAGAGAAGGAAGGCATTCAGGTCGAGGTTATTGATCTCAGAACCATTAGTCCGATAGATATCGATACTTTAGTAACATCCATTAAGAAAACTAACCGCGCAGTTGTGGTTCAAGAAGCGCAGCGCACATCTGGGGCGGCAGCCGAAGTCATTGCGCAAATTAATGAGAAAGCGATTCTTCATTTAGAAGCGCCAGTTTATCGTGTGACTGCGCCGGATACAGTTGTAGCCTTCGGCCAAATTGAAGATGAATGGCTGCCTAATCCTGATCGAGTGATCCAAGGTATTAGAAAGACATTAGAATTTTAATCCCAGCTAACGTGTAATGTAGCAGAAACGATCCCACTTAAATTCAAGGAAGGTGAAACACAGATGGCGCTTTTTGAATACAGGCTCCCGGAATTGGGGGAGGGTCTGCATGAAGGTGAAATTGTAAAGTGGCATGTGAAAGCCGGAGATAAGATCGAAGAAGACGCTGTGCTTGTTGAAGTTCAGAACGACAAAGCAGTCGTAGAAGTCCCCTCACCTGTCACAGGAACGGTTAAAGCGATTAAAGTAAATGAAGGGACTGTCTCTGTTGTCGGTGACATTCTGGCAACGATAGAAGTAGAGGGAGAGCTTCCGCCTTCTGTGCATGTCAGCCATGATCATGAGGAAGCTCCGGCACCAGCGACAAGCCAAGCAGGGGAAGCAAAGGCTGCGACAGAGCATCAGCAAGCTCAGGCAGCTAATCCTGTCGAGCCTGTGGGAGGAACTCCTCAGTCAGCATCGAGAGAATCAGCGGGTGCCCCGCAAACTGATGCTAGGCTTGTCCTTGCCACGCCAAGCGTTCGTAGATTTGCCAGGGAACAAGGTGTGAATCTCACTCAAGTCGCAGGCACTGGCAAGAATGGGCGAATTACTCGGGAAGACGTGTTATCCTTCGGATCAGGGGGCGCAGTTCAATCTCAACAAGCTGAAACAACACAGCCAGCAGGTGCGGCTTCAGCTACGCAAGGTGATCGCTTAGAGGAGCGTGTTCCGCTTAAGGGCATTCGTAAAGCTATAGCGAATGCTATGGTGAAATCAGTATATACTGCACCGCATGTTACTGTGATGGACGAGGTGGATGTTACCGCATTAGTTGAGCTTAGGAAGAAAGCTAAGCCGCTTGCCGAACAAAAGGGAGTCAAGCTTACGTACTTGCCGTTTATCGTGAAGGCACTGGTCGCTGCAGCGAGACAGTTCCCTGTATTGAATACGTCCATCGATGATGAGAACAGTGAGATTGTGTACAAGAAATACTATAACATCGGCATCGCTACGGATACAGATCAAGGGTTAATCGTGCCCGTCATTCAAGATGCCGATCGTAAGAATATATGGACGATTGCATCCGAAATTCGTGACCTGGCCGTACGCGGTCGGGAAGGTAAACTGGCCCCGCATGAGATGAAGGGCAGTACCATTACCATTACGAACATTGGGTCGGCTGGCGGTATGTTCTTTACGCCTGTTATTAATCATCCTGAAGTAGCTATTCTCGGTACAGGACGTATATCCGAGAAACCGGTTGTGAAGAACGGTGAAATTACTGTAGGGCAATTAATGGCGCTATCGCTTAGTTTCGATCATCGCATTATTGATGGCGCAACAGCGCAATATGCAGTGAATTACATTAAACAGCTGCTTGAAGATCCGCAAATGCTCGTCATGGAGGTGTAACACATGGTTGTAGGCGATTTTGTCAATGAAGTGGATACGTTAGTGATTGGTTCCGGTCCAGGCGGATATGTGGCAGCAATTCGCGCCGCTCAGCTGGGGCAACAGGTTGTCGTAGTGGATCGAGCGGAAATTGGAGGGGTATGCTTGAATCGGGGATGTATTCCCTCCAAAGCATTAATCACGGCCTCAGAACGCTATCAATCCATGACACATGAATCAGCAATGGGAATTTCCGCAGAAGGCGTTAAAGTGGATTTCGGCAAATTACAGGAATGGAAGCAAAGTGTTGTGAATAAACTGACAGGGGGCGTAAGCTCCCTGCTGAAAGGCAACAAGATTCAAGTGTTAAAGGGTGAGGCTTTCTTCGTCAGTGACAGCGTAGTAAGTGTAAGTAACGAAGAGGAAGGCGCAAGATACAAATTTAAGCATTGTATTATCGCTACAGGCTCCAGACCTATTGAATTAAAGCCTTTTCCATATGGGGGACGCATTATTTCTTCTACGGAAGCGCTGGAGCTTAAGGACATCCCTAAGCGGATGGTGGTCATTGGCGGGGGATATATTGGCATAGAACTGGGCCAAACCTATGCGAAGTTTGGTACGCAGGTTACCATCTTAGAAGGCGCAGACAGCATTTTGCCTGGCTTTGAACCTGAATTATCCCGGTTTGTGCTTCGCAATTTAAAAGATTCTAACGTTGAAGTGGTTACGAAAGCGATGGCTAAAGGGGCAGAACAAACGGACCATGAAGTGACGGTAACCTATGAGGCAGATGGCGAGACGAAGAGTGTAACAGCGGATTACGTTCTCGTAACAGTGGGACGCAGACCGAATACGGATGATCTGGGCTTAGATTCGATTCAAATGAAAATGACAGAGCGCGGATTAATCGAGATTGATGATACTTGCCGCACGAGTATTTCGAATATTTTCGCGATTGGGGATATTGTGGATGGTCCTGCGCTTGCACATAAAGCTTCATATGAAGGCAAGGTAGCCGCTGAGGTTATTGCGGGACAGCCGAGCAAGCTGGATTATAAGGTCATCCCTGCCGTGGTATTCTCTGACCCAGAGATTGCGAGTGTGGGATTAAGTGAAACAGAAGCAAAATCAGCAGGCTATGACGTTCTGACGGGGAAATTTAATTACGCTGGCAACGGCCGAGCTCTATCTATGGGCGCGGGTGAAGGATTCGTTAAGCTTGTGGCTGAGAAAGCTACGGGCATTGTGCTCGGTGCTCAAATTGTAGGAGCTGAAGCTTCTAATCTGATTGCTGAGATGGCACTGGCGATTGAACTGGGATCTACACTCGAGGACATCGCTTTAACGATTCATGCCCATCCGACATTAGGCGAGATTACGATGGAAGCAGCAGAAGTTGCACTCGGACACCCCATTCACCAAATGAAACGATAACGTTTCTGGGATGATTCTGCGATTAGCATCACATTCACATAAAGGCATCGGGAGTTTTTTGTGTATGATTCGATTCATCATTGGCACCATAGCGCAATATGAATTGATTTGTATATTCGAAAAGCTTTCGGTGCCTGTTTGTTTGACGTAAAATTGAAACGTTAGTTGAATTGCTTCGTATATAGAGTAGTACGAACATGAAAGGAGATTGTGATACATGAGTTTACATGATGAGAATGAACAGCGGCCCCATTCCACACCACCTCAGCTGCCGCCAGGACTGATTAAGAAGGTTGTCATTGGTATAGTTATTATTGTACTGCTAGCCCTGGGCTCGACGATGTTCTTTACCGTACAAGAGCATGAGAGAGCGGCCATTCTAACCTTCGGCAGTTATACGAACGACGTAGGAGCGGGGTTGCATTTTAAATTGCCATACCCTATTCAACAAAGTATTATCGTGCCGGCAAATGAGACCCAGCGCATTCATATTGGGTATCGTGTAGGTGAGGATCGACAAGAAACGCCAGTAGAAGCTGAAGCGTTAATGATTACGGGCGATGAGAATATTGTATCCGCCGATGCCGTAGTCGAGTGGAAGATTAGCAATATTGAGCACTATTTATTCAACATCGGTGATCCAGAGAGCTTCTTGCTTAACGCTGCTAGTTCGTCTATTCGTTCCGTGATTGGCTCTACGACGCTGGATTATGCCATTACTGAAGGAAAGACCGTGATTCAAGCGGAAGTTAAGAAGAAGCTGATCGACTTGCAGGAGGAATATCAGACAGGGATTCAAATTCTAGATATTAAATTCCAGGATATTGAACCGCCGGTAGGTGAAGTTCAGGAGGCCTTCAGAGAGGTTACTAATGCCCGTGAAGAAAAGAATACGAAGATTAACAATGCTCGCAAATATGAGAACGATCGCATTCCAAAAGCGCGCGGGGAGGCTCAAGCCTTATTAGAGAATGCAGAGGCTCAGAAGAAATCAAGAATTCTTAATGCTGAAGGGGATGTCGCGAAATTTAACGCGATCTACAATGAATATGCGAACAATCCAGAGGTGACTGAGACGCGTCTGGTGCTTGAGACATTGCAGGACATTCTACCTAATGCCAAAATTGTAATTACCGACGGCAACGGATCGGATACGGTCAACTATTTGCCGCTGAATGAATTACTGAGAACGAATCAACAGGCAGGTGATGCACAATGAAGGGAACCGTAAATAAAATCATTTACAGCATAGTGGCGCTCATTATAATCGTTATCCTGCTGGGGTTCTCCATGTTTATCGTGCGTGAAGGGGAATATAAAGTCGTACTTCAGTTTGGGGAAGCGGTTCGTATTCATGAAGAGCCCGGCATTAAGTTCAAAATTCCATTTGTGGAAACGACCAAGGTGTTTCCTAAATATCAAATGGTCTATGATAGTCAGCCTACATCGATCTTAACAAATGATAAAAAACCAATTATTGTGGATAACTATACCGTGTGGAGAATTGAAAATCCGACGAATTTCTTAAGAACCGTACAAAGCTTAGAAGCGGGTGAAGAACGGATTGATGCAGCGGTATATAATACGGTTCGCCGTAAACTATCTGAAATCGAATATGGCGCGATTATCAGTGAAGAAACCTCCCGAGGTAATCTGAACGCGGAGATTACACAAGAGGTGGCAGAAGTGCTGGCTCGAGACAATTATGGTATCAAAATTATTGACGTACGTATTAAGCGTACCGACCTGCCGGAAGAGAACAAGCAAAGTGTTTACAACCGGATGATTTCCGATCGTCAGTCCATGGCGGCGAGATATTTATCTGAAGGGGATGAAGAATCCCGTAAAATCACCTCCAAGGCAGATCGTGAAGCTCAGGAATTGATCGCGCAAGCTCAGGCGGATGCGAAGAAAATCGTAGCTGAAGGGGAAGAGGAAGCAGCAAGAATATATAACCAATCGTATGGGAAAGACCCGGATTTTTATCAGCTTTATCGAACACTGGAAAGCTATACCTCCACATTCCAGGGCGAGCCAGTCATTATGATGCCAATTAACTCGCCTTATGCCCGAATATTACTAGGCGAGGAGTAACGCTGGACAATTCGAATAGCAAGAAGAGGCACAAGCTTTGGTTGTATACCAGTTGCTTGTGCCTCTTTTTTGCGGAGAATCTTTAAGACATGTTGAAGGGATAGCGCCTCGCATCTTGAATGAAGGGCTATCCCTATTGGATGTGAATCAATATTCAACTTTCAACTTGGCTGCTTAAACTTATCGTAGGGGCGTTGCGGTCCCAGTCAATAAGCCCCTCTTGCTTAAGGGCCAGCAGCTGTTTTGTCATTGTATTGAATGAGCGAATGCCGCTTAGGTGTTGAATCTCTTGGATCGTTACGGACAGTCTGCCCTCCATATGCAATTGGGTTATGATTTTTAGAATGTGCTGTCTTCTTTGTTCACCTTTACTTCTAGGCTTCGGGTCAGGATCTGATCCCACGAAAACAACTCCTTTCTGTATTCTGCGAAAGATATCCGAATTATTACATCCTAGTCATTCTGTCAACAAATTAGAATATAAAGATATAAAAGTGCTTCTCGTTGGATGTATTGAACCCACCCTGCTGCAATTGCAGCGCATGAAGCGTTTATGGTGTGGTTGGAGTTGGTTCTACATAATTACGCATGACTGAGACTTCAACCCGACGGTTCTGGGCTCTTCCTTCAGCTGTATCATTGGTGGCTATGGGTCTATACTCTCCATAACCGATTGTACTGAAGCGTTCAGGTTCAATATCGTTGTTATTGAGTAATATTTTCATAAAGTTTAATGCGCGTTCGGCACTTAGGTCCCAATTTGATTCAAAGCGTGCTGTACGGATAGGGACGTTATCTGTATGCCCGGCTACAATAATTTGAAATTGAGGATAATCTTTAAGCATATCCGAGATGTTAACAGCCAGCGCCCGTGCATCCTGTTTGACTTCTGCACTGCCCGATGGGAACAGCGCATTATCACGGATGGTAATCATGAGCTGGGATTGATTGAGCTGAGTTTCGAGTTGCGTGCTGAGGCCGTTTTTCTCTATGTACTCATTTAACTCTTCTTGCAGCTTGCGTAAGTCCTCTGTTTCTTTCTGGAATTGGGTTTGCTCCTCACTTGACTGCTCATCTTGCTGCTCATCCTGCGGTTTAATGAATTCTTCTACTCCATCTTCTGTATCAGCTTTACTGTTGTCAATACTTGTTCCATGCATGTCTATAGGGCTTTGAGATTCAAAGAAGCTAATGCCCCCATCAAGTGCAGCATTCAGTGATTGGCTGATTTGGTCGAATTTCTTGGCATCAACTGAACTTGAAGCGAATAGAACAATGAATAAAGCCAGCAGCAAGGTCAGCAGGTCAGCATAAGGAATGAGCCAGGTTTCGTCAATGTGTTCTTCGTGATCATGCGCTTTGTGCTTCTTGGTCATTGGCGTCCCCCTCCGATTCTTCCTGGCCTGCCGTACGCTCTGCAGGCGATAAGAAGACTGAAAGCTTCTGGCTGATGGCTATCGTTGACACACCGGACTGAATGGAGAGCAAGCCTTCTACCATCATCATACGAATTTCTACTTCTTTCTTAGACAATCGTTTCAGTTTGTTTGCTATAGGATGCCAGAGGACATATCCCGTGAAAATCCCTAATAACGTCGCAACGAAGGCAGCGGCTATAGATGCACCTAAAGCTTCAGTGTCGGATAAATTACCTAACGCAGCGATCAGACCTACTACGGCTCCAAGCACCCCAAGCGTCGGTGCGTAAGTACCCGCTTGAGTGAAGATGAGTGCCCCGCCTTTATGCCGTTCTTCCATTGCGGCTATATCTTCCATCAATACATCATGAACGAACTCATGGTCATTGCCGTCGATGATCATGCGCATGCCATTTTTCAGAAAGGCGTCATCAATTTCATCGACTTTGCTTTCCAGGGCAAGCAATCCTTCGCGGCGCGTAATAGATGCCCAATCGACGAACATGTCGATCACTTGTTTTTTAGGGATAAGCTTTTGTTCCTTGAATACTTTTCTCAAAAGGGTCGGAAACTTCTTTAATTCCGCCATAGGAAAACCAATAAATAACGAGGCTGCAGTCCCCACGATGATAATCATAAATGCAGCTGGGTTGATGAGTGCGGCAGGGTTTGCGTGCTTAAGAATCATACCTACGACTACAGCTAGAACACCTAGTACTAAACCTATAACAGTTGATTTTTCCATATTTACACTCCTCTTTACTCCCACTTAATCTCTTGTTCCACTATTTCGACAAAACCTGTTAAATTCCTGCATTGTTAGACCTAGTCCACTATTAATCATATCGGCTCTTGGGTCGATCATATGAAGAGTGTAAGGAAATAAAGTCATTTTTTCGATGTCAAAAATAAGCAGCACAACTTCTTTAGCTTTTATTCGTCTAATACAATAAACTAAAGAGGGTGGCAAAGCGTATGAAGGCAGTTGTTTCTTTGCAATGGTTAAATCAATCGCTTCAGGACGACGATTTGATTGTGCTGGATTGCCGGTTTGCTCTGCAGGATGCATCACTGGGCAGAAAGCAGTACATGGAAGGTCATATTCCTGGGGCCCAGTATCTAGACCTGGAACAAGACTTATCTGGGGCAATAGGGCAGCATGGAGGCAGGCATCCCTTGCCTGATCGCGAAAGCTTGACTGAGGTATTCAGCCGTGCAGGCATAGCAGATAATAAAAAGGTTGTTATCTACGATGATCAAGGGGGAGCGATGGCTTCTCGCTGCTGGTGGCTGCTGCGATATGCAGGCCATGAACAAGCAGTGATCCTAGATCGGGGTTTTAGCGCGTGGTTAAGGGAAGGGTATCCCGTAACTAAGGCCATACCGCATATAGAGTTTGCTAGTTTTATACCGCGCTGGAATGACAAGATGCTGGCTACTGTGGCTGACGTGAAGCAGGCTGTTCATGAAGGGACGTCCCTATTATTGGATTCCAGAGAGGCTGTTAGATATAAAGGAATTGAGGAGCCAATCGATCCAATAGCTGGACATATTCCTACAGCTAAGCATGCTTTTTGGAAAGACAGCCTTAGACCTGATGGAAGCTGGAAATCGCCAGCAGAACAGGACGAGCGGTTTAAGGGTTTATTGAAGGAACGAGACCAAGCCGTGATTGTGTATTGCGGTTCGGGTGTAACGGCTTGTCCGAATGTTCTTGCATTGGAAGCAGCGGGATATACCCATGTTAGATTGTACGCAGGGAGCTGGAGTGATTGGATAAGCTATCCTGAACATCCGATTGAACGAATGGAACCTTAATTCAGAATTGCAGGTGTTGGCTGGGTGAGTGCATTCTTAAGATTTTAATATAGGAAAGGGCTTCTTAGATGATGGCTAACATGAATAAGTATATTTTAAGCGCTTATGATTCTGAATCTTATATTATTCGAATGAAAGCCCAGTATTTGTTGTATTTCTCGGAAGTACATCTGATCATATAGGCCGTGTGGGTGGAGATGAGTTTCTAATCATTCTAGAAAATACAGACCTTATAGAAGCCTATCGTCGTATAGATCTATTAAGGCAGACGATTGCGAGCAGCTTGCATCCCTTTGAGGAATGTATCTTGCAGGTTTCGATTAGTGTCGGTATATCAGAATGGTGTGAGGGCGAGAGAGTAGAGGATACGCTGAAGCGTGCGGATCAAGCGTTATATAGTTCAAAGCATCGCGGGAGGAATAAAGTTTCGATTGCCCCTTCATTTCACAGGAAGAAGATAAACCATAAAAATGATCATTAAAGTTTTAGGCGTTCGTAGTCTAAGAAGAAACCCCCGATAAGGCAGGTCATGCCTTTTGTCGGGGGTTTTGAGCATATTATGCGCTATCGGTTACTCAGCTTTAATTTCAGCTGAAAGCTGAGTGTAAAGCTCGTCACCGATCACACGGCGTGCTGTTACATATCGCTTCGCGTAGTAGGTTTCATCCAAGTCATTAATGACAACTCCTTCGTTGGATGCGGAATGCACGAATTGATTATTGCCAAGGTACATCCCAACGTGGGAAATGCCGCTGCCGCCTGTATCGAAGAATACAAGATCTCCAGGACGAAGTGAGTCTTTGGCTACCTTAGTGCCTTTGGAGGCTTGTAACTTAGAACTGTGGGGCAGGCTGATGTCGAACTTTTTGAATACGTATTGTGTAAATCCCGAGCAATCGAAGCCTTTGGCTGTAGTGCCGGCCCATTTGTAAGGGGCGCCAAGCACGCCTGTGATGGCTTGATTGAGTTTGGTTGCTGGCAGGTTGCTGTCTGCAAAGGCGCAAATGCCGAATACAGTGAAGCCTATGCATAAGCATAAACTAAGCAAGGCTGCCCTTTTCAAGGTTGCACGAATCAAAGCTATGTACTCCTTCCATTCGCCTACGAGGTTAGCTAAAGGGTTCGGTTGAAGGTTCCCTATGATCCCTGTCGTGCTGGATCAATTCACCCGGAGTGGATCCCCCGTTTTCCAATCGGAAACTCGGCGTTATAAAATCACAAAGCAAATGATTCGACTCTTTGACATATAATTCCTGCTTGTTCCGCAAAAATATTTGCAACATGTTCGTAGGTGTCATAGAACGTGGAACAAAGGAACCAATAAAAAGTGCAGTCGACCACATCGTGGTAAACTGCACTTTTTGCTCTGCTTTCTTAGATATTGGTGCTGCAAGTTGGCTATTCTTGTTGATGTGGTTCTACAAACATATGAAGTGTTAAATCCTTTACTGAAGGTTTGGATTCTATGGCTTTAATGCCTAGAAATTGATATTGTTGTTTAAGCTTCTCTTTACTTTCTTCTTTGTTGTAGGGGTCAAACATATAACAAAGCCATGCAGCGTCAATATACGACGTACCCTTGTCCAATTTAATATATTCGCGGGGCATTACGATCTGCTGTGCCTGTGGAGGTCTCTCTTCTTTGGCAAAGTGAAGAATCGTAGATGTTCCATTACGGCTAATAGTCGCTGCCTTACTGTCATGATCCCATTTAATCTCAGCTGCAAGGGGCTCGAACACCTTTCTTACAGGAATCCATTTAGAAGAAACCATAAACTCCTCATCATGGATATATACTTTCGTTTGTTTCAGTTTTAGGTCGTCGAAATAATTGTCGACCCCGATCACGTTTGATTCGGCATAAGTTGGGGTAGTAAAAAGAAGCAATAAAATAAGTGTGAGAAAAGTCATTTTTTTAACCATTATCATCCTCTTTCTCGAATCCATTTACTTCCAATAAGTTGTATTACCATCCTAGTATAGATCGTCTGACTAATCAAGAAACTACCACAGACAAGAAAGTGCAGCCTGCTGTATTAGCGGACTGCACTTTCTTGTCTTAATTTCGTCTCCATACAGCGTATTGGGATGTAATTTCCCAAAGCTTCAACAATGTTTTGATAAATTGATACAGCTGATGCAGTACAATGGATAGGAAGCCTGCCCAAATGAATGTGATAGCAGAGGATGCAGCTACGGTCGCTAAGACGAACAAAGCGATCAGAAGCGAGACTAACAATGCAGGCAGTAAATGCTTGAACATCATGCCTAATGCATAGAAGGGGCTCTTATGAGCGGCTTTGCCGAACATAATATACATAAATAAGATTTTAACGATAAAGATGTATATGATATAACCGAGAAGCCATGGCAGCACAGTCCATAGGAGGTCTGTATAACTGGAAGCTGAGTGATAGGCCTCTTTCACAAGCTTCGCCAGCCAATAGATCGGGGCAAGGATACAAACCGTTTGAATGGCATAGATGAGCGTAAACGATGGGCCTAATGAACGCATGCCCTGCCATAGGCTCGCTGTCCGCCCGTGATCCTTCGCTTCAATGCAATGATAAAGCCCAGCGTTGAGCAGCGGGGTAATGATCATGCGGATGCTGAGTACGACAAGCAGTGACCATAGAACACCGTGAGCAGCATCGGTTTTGAGCAGTATAAACTGTCCTTCTGCCAGAAATAGACGCGAGGCCTGTTCGGGCAAGGCTTCGCCAGGGAACCTTTGGAGGAGGGGGACAACTACAGAATGTACGCCCTTATAAAGCACGAAGGCCCATGCCCATTGATAGAGGAAAAAGATCAACAGGATGAGGGGATGGCGGCGCAAAATACCGAAGCCCTCCTTAATATATAACATGTGCAATCCTCCTTTACCATGCGATGAAATCGATGATCGTTTCTATTAATTTAGCGGTCCCAATATTCCAGCGCACTTTCGAATCTGGATTGACCTCAGCCTTCAAGAAATTGTTCATATGCTTGTTTTCCAAGATCATGGTATATTCGGGGTCGATAGCAGCCCATACGACAGGTGATTGATGCACAACCTTTAATCGGACTTTGGATTCCGCTGCGTCCCATTGTTGCTTGGCTATCGTTCCGTCCTCGAAGTAGATCACGATAGGCACTTTTCCAAGTACAGCACCGTGTTTTTGGATAAGAATATGGCTTTCGACCATAGCTTTGCCGTCACGCTTGACCGGCTCAGTATGAATACCATCCACGGCAAAATCAATCATTTGGCCGGTATAGACGAATTGTTCAAAGAAACCGTCCCATTTTCGCTTTGTCACATCCTCCAGCGCCTTCTGGAAGTCCTCCGTCGCAGGATGCTTGAATCTCCAGCGCTGTGCATAGGTCTTCAAAACCTTCTGCATCGTTTTCTCGCCAACTTCTTGTTCGATAGCTTTCAAGACTAGTTTAGCGCGCGTATAGACGTTGTCTGCGTATTCACCGTGATCGTGATAATGCCACGCAAATTGTTTAAGCGGTGCAGGGGAGGTGATATAGCTGCCCTCCACGGGTGTGTTAGCATACATGCCATATTCCAGTTCCATGAGTTTGTCTTCAGCATATGAGGTAAATCCTTCATCCAGCCAAGCTTCCTCAAACTCATTTGATGCAATCATGCCATAGAAGAACTGATGGCCTATTTCATGCACAATCACTCGTTCCAGCTCCTGACTGGGATTGTCATCGTCAGCCCCCCAGCCTGTTACTAATGTCGGGTACTCCATGCCTCCTGCGCCGTTTCCTCCTGCAGGGGGCACGACGATAGATAATGTGGAATAAGGGTAGGCCCCGTACCACTGACTGTACCTGGCAAGTGATTTCTTCGCAGCCGTGAGATAACGTTCCTGAAGATCCTCGTGTTTAGGGTCGAGGTACAGCTTAATCTTTACCCCCGGAACATGATCGGTTGAGAAGGGTTCCTCTACATATACAAAATGGGGAGAGGCGGCCCATGCGAAATCATGAACATCATCGGCGTAGAACTGATACACCTTTCGATCATCTTTAATGAGTGGCTTCTTCGTAGGGAATCCGGTCGCAGCGACAGTATAATCGTGCGGCACTTCAATTCTTACGGTATAAATTCCGAAATCAGCGTAAAATTCCGAATTGCCGTGGTATTGGTGCACATTCCAGCCTTCGGCGCTTCGACCGCGCATCCCTTTTTTCTCATATACAGCGATCTTGGGGAACCATTGTCCTGCCATTACGAAATCATCAACGTATCCCATACGGGCGAAGGCAAAGGGCAGCTGAACCTGAA
>CAYUSG010000085.1:0-16510 GCA_964447355.1 uncultured Paenibacillaceae bacterium | reverse complement strand
AGTATATTTGGATTAAGAATTGAATATAGACAGAATCACACAACTCTATCCATCCTGTTAGTAACGCTCCATTCTCATGCAACCCCGTTGGAATCGAAGGGGTACCCTTACAATACGTATCGGATGAAGAGATGGAACAGATAGGCTTCGAAGTGCTGTTTGCGGATGATAATGAAATGCATCTTTTGGTCAAGGACAGGCCAGGACACATCGTAAAGCTTCATGTTACGGGAGATTTCTTAAAGCTAATAGACGGAGATACAACCACGAGCTGGTTTCGAGCGTTTCCATAGACGAGTGTCCCACTGTACACACACCCTGATTTTCCCCACATATACTGGTAGAAAATCGAAGGTAGCGTGTGCAAATGATCCACGTTGAACCGATGAAGTTGGAAGAACATATGGTCTTGGGCATCTCCGTGGTATTACCGAAAACAAATCTGTTGGTGATCACAACTAGCAAAGGATACATTATGTGCGGGGCATTGGACGTGGACCTGCTGAATGAAAAGTTAAAGGATCGCAACATCATTGCCGGTCGTGCAGTGGGCGTTCGTTCGTTAACGGATTTATTGGAAGCGCCTCTTGAATCCGTGACTTACGGGGCTGAAGCTTTAGGTGTATTTAAAGGAATGAAGGGCAGAGACGCACTTCTTAAGATGATATAATATCGCGAGAACCTAGAATAATGTATATGTTTCATTTAAGGTTAAGGTGAATGCCTTAGCTTTTATTCGTTAGAACTTCTAATGTACGACCAATGATTTCAAGGAACTTTCTGCAACGTGTTACGTAAATCATTATAAGGAGTGTGATCAGTAATGTTGAAAAAGATCTTAAAGCATCTACTTAAATCAAAGACGAAGTCTTATAAATCGTACAAATATAGCAGCAGTGACGCATATAGACGTTATCCCAAGCATGGGTCCTATGGGAATTCCCATTACGGACGCCATTACTACAAGAAGAAACGTTCAAGCTTTTTCAGCAGTTGATTGTGAGCAGCTGATATGCCGACCTACAAGCATGCAAAACACTGGTTTGTCAGGCTGAAGGAATGGGCGCTGGATCGGCCCCTGCGGATCGGTTCAATATTAATGAATCGCTACGACATTGTGCAAGTCTTAGGCATCGGAAGCTATGGGATTAGCTATAAATGCTTGGACACCGAATCTCAGGAGCTTAAAGTGATAAAGCAGGTTAAACCGAGTAAGAAGCGTCTGGCGGCAGCACAAAAAGGCTATGAATGCGAGATTGAATTATTATACTATTTAAACCACCCCGCCATTCCGAAAGGTTATGATCGTTTTCGCGATTGGGGTCATGATTTCTTAATAATGCAGTATATTGCAGGCACAACGCTTGAAGATATGATATTCGAGGATAAAGTCAAGTTTAACGAATTACAGGCGCTTCTGCTGGCTGATCAATTGGTTGATATTATGGACTATTTACATGGTCTGCACATTATTCATCGGGATATACGCCTCCCTAATGTGATCATGGATGAACAGGGTCAATTGCATTTAATTGATTTTGGATTAGCAAGACGATTAGGAGATCAGGAAACGGTATCCCGCCAAGACCCGCTGGAGAAGCAGCTAAGATTACGTATAGAAGTTACTAGTGATTATTACGCATTAGGGCATTTTATATTATTCCTTTTGTATTCATCTTATCAATACAATAGTGATGACAGCTCGCTGATTGAAGCAGGGTGGGAGGATGAATTGGAACTGCGGTCTGAAACGGTCTGCCTGATAAGAAAATTGCTGGAGCTCGATCAAGCCTATCCATCTATTGAAGCCTTGAGAACAGACCTGCGATATGCCATTAACACTGCAAATTACACAGAATAGAGGCGATGATGGTATGGAATGCAGATTAGGATGTGCTGCTTGTTGTATTGTGATTTCCATCTCATCTCCATTGCCTGGAATGCCCGAAGGGAAACCAGCAGGTGTTCCATGCATCCACCTTACAGAAGAACGAAAATGTAATTTATTCGGTACGCCGGAGCGACCTAAAGTTTGTGGTGATCTTCTAGCTTCCGAAGAGATGTGTGGAGTAACAGATGAGGATGCTTTTCGTTATTTATCTGAATTAGAAGCATTAACGGCGCCTAACCGTTCTAAATCATAAAATTCAACCCTACAGCGGCCTCAGCCAATGTCAATCACTCTCCAGAGAACACAACAATAACTGTTCTCACATGAGGAATCTGCAAAATGATTAAAGGGGCTGTCGGGTAAGTCCCAATAAATAAAGCAAGTGGAGAAAAACGACGATTCGTCTTTTCTCTACTTGCTTTTGTTTTTAGAATATTGTTTGAAAATAACTGGCGGATGCCCGCTATCTTCAGTATGTTGTGGGCTAATGCCACAATTCCCTTCCCACTATTCTATTAATCTATGTCCTCAAACAGCTTTGCAAGGTTTTCCTTATAAGGTGCCCGGACGACACCCTTTTCCGTGATGATGGCCGTAACGTATTCATTTGGCGTCACATCAAATGCGGGGTTGTATACCTTCACACCCACAGGGGCTGTTCGTTTGCCGAAGCCTTGAGTAACCTCATCCTCGTGTCGTTCCTCGATTGGAATCTCTGCACCTGTCTCGGTTTGGAGATCAATGGTCGACATCGGACATGCCACGTAGAATGGAATGCGGTGTGCTTTGGCTAGTACTGCCACGCCGTACGTTCCGATTTTATTGGCTACATCACCATTGGCTGCAACACGATCCGTTCCTACAATTACGGCCTGAATCCATCCTTTGGACATAACCATAGCCGCCATATTGTCGGTAATGAGCGTGACATCAATGCCTGCTTGCTGAAGCTCGAATGCAGTTAATCTGGCCCCTTGAAGCACTGGGCGAGTCTCATCAGCAAACACCTTCAAGTTCCAGCCTTTTTCTTTGGCTAGATACATTGGAGCTGTAGCTGTACCGTATTTAGCTGTGGCTAATCCACCTGCATTACAATGCGTAAGCAATCCCATGCCATCTTCAAGTAATGTTAGCGCATGTTCCCCGATTAAACGGCATGTTTCTTCGTCCTCGCTTTGAATCTGCTTCGCTTCCTGGAGAATCGCTTCTTTTAACAAATCCAGCGAAGGAATAGTGGAATCTTGTACGAATTCGGCAGTTCTGGCTTTCATGCGGTCCAGTGCCCAGAATAAATTCACGGCCGTAGGTCGTGATGTTGCAAGATAGTCAGCATGTTGGACTAATTGGTTAGCTAGAGCCTGCTTGGCTTCTAGACCTGATAAGCTTGTTTCAAAATGTTGAATGCCTAAGTACGTGCCATAGGCTGCTGATATACCAATGGCCGGGGCGCCTCTAACTTTAAGCTGAGCTATGGCTTCCCAGACATCTTCCGGGGTCGTTAATGGTAAGTATACAACTTCCTCCGGAAGTAATCGTTGATCTAATAAATCAAGATGAGTACCCGCCCAAATAACGGATTGGAGGTTAGTTTGTTGCTTAGCTTGCGATGTTTCCAGGGCAAACATCCCCTTTCTGATAGTTGAAAAGCAGATACCATTTATTCCATGAAGGCTTTAGCCGTGTTGATGATATCTTGAATGCTGGCAGCAGTGCGATGCTGTTTAATCAGCGTTTTACCAATATTTAGCGCAATGCGCTCTGCCCGTTCCTTTGCTGCTGGATTAGGAATCGTATCAATATCGGCAACATGAGCCAGACCCACGATGCGGCGAACCATTTTACAGCCTGTGTACCCGGCAGTGTCCTGAAGCAGTTGCTGGATGAATACATCTTGGTACCCAGGTGTTGCGGCCAATCGGTCAACGAGATGTTCATTCCATAATGCGCGGAATTGGGTTTCGAAGCTTGTCCATATAGCTTCGATGCTGTCCAGCAAGTAGCGACGGAACGCCTTCCGCTCGTTGATATCCTCAATCCAACCTTCTTGCCCTGCGGCGTTAAGAATGAGATTAGCAAATACTGCGCCGATATCAAATCCCATCGGTCCGTAATAAGCGAACTCAGGGTCAATGACCTTGGTGGAGGTCGGAGTGACGAAGACACTGCCTGTATGAAGGTCGCCATGCAGCAACGCTTGAGATTTCGTCAGAAATCCTTCTCTTAAGCGCATCACTTCTAAATGAAGCGTCTGATCGCTCCACAGCTGCTCAAGCTCGTCACGAATCGCTTCGTTAAAATGATTATTAGGTGAATCGGTATAAGGATCGTCAAAGATTAGGTCCTCTGTGATCTTGCAAAGTTCTGGATTAATGAATTGCTTGACGCGAAGCTTCTTCTCCTGTTGATTCATTCCGAGGTCGGAAGTGAAGAACAAGGTGTGCGCTAAGAACCGGCTAATGTGTTCCACGAAGAAGGGATATTGATTCCCTTCTATTAACCCTTTTCGCATAATGATATGATCACTTAGATCCTCCATAACAGTTAAGGCTAAGTCAGCGTCATAAGCGTAGACTTCAGGAACCAGACCCGGACATAGTGATCCTTCAATTTGCAGTGCTTCACTTTCAATTCGAGCACGATCAAGGGTGAGCGGCCATGATTCACCCACTACTTTGGCATAAGGAAGGGCTTGCTTCATAATAATACTTTTTCCGCTCTTTGCATCCTGTATATGAAATACGAGATTCAGGTTTCCATCGCCGATTTCCTTGGACTGCAGCTGCGCGTCGGATGGGAATAGGTTGGGTAATGATCTCGCATATTCAACTGCCTCTTGTTCGGTTAATGCACGGTACTTAGACATCTAAATGCCTCCTTCGATCTTTATTCTGCAACTAAGTATAATGGATTAATCCATAGGATGGAATACTTGCTTTAAACTGAAAATATGACTTGCTAGGTATACTCATGAATCGGATCAACTCGGGGCACACTGAATAATGGATTCTGAGGGATTCCCTAATATGCTAACCAGGAGGACTGAACTTATGGCGACAGCAACGATGAGTACAGTAGAAGTCATTAATAAACAATTAGCGAATTGGAGCGTTATGTATGTTAAGCTGCATAACTATCATTGGAATGTGAAAGGTCAGCAGTTTTTTACGTTACATACTAAATTTGAAGAACTGTATAATGAGGCAGCTGCTTATATTGACGAATTAGCAGAACGCATTCTGACCTTGCAAGGTAAACCGCTCGCTTCAATGAAAGAATATCTTGAAGAGGCTTCAGTAAAGGAAGCGAAAAATAATGAAAATGCCAATCAAATGGTCGAAAACTGTATCGATGATTTTAATATTATGATTAATGAGTTAAAGAAGGGGATCAAGGTTGCCCAGGATGCCGAGGATGAGACTACAGCAGATATGCTGATTGGGATGCAGACTTCACTTGAGAAACACGTGTGGATGTTGTCTTCATTTCTCGGATAACATAACTCAGATAATGTAAGGAAAAGAGGAGACCTCAACATTGTAAGACCAAAGAGGTTTCCTCTTTCTTGTCGTTTCATTCATTTAGAAAAATCGATAATCATTGCGGTGTTCAATCAAATCAATGGTACCAAGTACAACATGAGCTAAACCAAACGCTGCTACACTCCAACCGACAGTAGGATATTTCATTCGCAGCGCCGCACCTGATGCAGTTACCGCCGCACCTAAGAGTGTCGGAACCAAACCTTCGCGCATCGGACGTTTCCTCCCCTTGTTGAGTTGATTGGATTGCATAGTTAGTGTGACCTTTTTAGATCGGCTCATGCATGCCACCATTTGCATTGGAAATAGCTTTCCCTCATAATGGTAGCAGGGTTCTAATTGCAACGGTTTGTAAGTTTTAGGAGGAACAAGGTCAATGGAACAAATCGCATTAAAGGAATGGGCTGTAGTAGTGAACGCCTTGCTTAACGGTGAACAAATACTCACGATGCGAAAAGGCGGCATTGTAGAAGAAACAAGAGACTTTACTTTGAAAAGTCACGCTTTCTTCCTATTTCCTACATATGAGCACCAGAAGAAGCATTTACTAAAGGATGCTTTTCAACATAAAGTAGATGAAACCATGAAGGGCTGGCATAAGGATCAAGTAATAATACCCATAACTGCTTATGCCGAAGTGGTGGAAGACATTGAGGTTCACGACCAAGCTTCATTAAACCAGCTGTATCCTTACCATATTTGGACAGAGAACTTTACTGAAGAGCGTTTAAAATGGAAGAAGAAGCAGCCGCTTCATGTTCTCATATTACGTGTTTATAAGCTAGATCAGCCGTGGGCGTTCAATATCTCTCCAGCCTATTTAGGCTGCAAGTCTTGGATTGATGCGGAACAGGCGGTTCCAGAGCATTTAACGATGAGACCTGTCTTAGATGATGAGGCCTTCGAAAAAGCATATTATCAAATCAAATCGGCATTAAAAACCACTTTCTAAACAAGAATGTTTAAAATATGTACAATTAGACTTTATTGATTGGTCTTGTTCAGTTATAATATGATTACCTGAGAATCAGTGAGAATCATTTTAAAATGATTATAATTATCACTTGGAATTTATTTCATAAGGATTGCTTTATGTGACGTATGGAATAAGTTCGCTACACTATATAAAAAGTTGGAGGGTTTGAAACATTATGAGTAATTCACCACAATTTGTGATTAGCGATTTGAAATCGTCAATCGAAGGGAAACAAATTTTAAACGGCATTAACTTGGAAATCAAAGGCGGAGAAATTCACGCTATTATGGGACCTAACGGTACAGGTAAAAGTACGCTGGCTTCTACGATTATGGGGCACCCTAAATATGAAGTTGAATCGGGATCTGTAACTTTAGACGGTCAAGATGTGCTTGAGATGGAAGTGGATGAGCGTGCATTAGCAGGCTTATTCTTAGCGATGCAATATCCGAGTGAAATCCCAGGGGTTACAAATGCTGATTTCTTAAGAAGTGCGATTAATGCACGCCGTGGGGAAGGTAACGAAATTTCCTTGATTAAATTTATCCGCCAAATGGAAGCCAAAATGAAGGAACTGGAAATGGATCCTCAATTTATGCACCGTTACCTAAATGAAGGATTCTCCGGCGGTGAGAAGAAGCGTAACGAAATTTTGCAAATGATGATGGTTGAGCCGCGCATTTGTATCTTGGACGAGATCGATTCCGGTTTGGATATTGATGCTTTGAAAATTGTTGCCGCGGGTGTCAATGCGATGAGAAGCGAAGAACGCGGGTTCTTAATTATTACGCATTATCAGCGTTTACTTGATTATATCAAGCCTGACTTTGTCCATGTTATGATGCAAGGACGTATCGTGAAATCAGGTGGATCTGAACTAGCTGAACGCCTTGAGGCTGAAGGCTACGACTGGATCAAAGAGGAATTAGGTATTGAAGATGTAACAGTGGGTCAAGAAGAAGAGGAATTTAAAGTTCCCATGAATACAACAGGACCGAAGTATTAATAGCTACGTTTAGGAGGATGGATCAATGAGTGTGGAAACAATTCTACCGACCAGCCGTGAAGCTATTGCGCAGCGGTCCAAGGAAAACCAAGAGCCTCAATGGCTGACAGACTTACGTCTTGAAGCATTGGATCAAGCTGGCGAGCTGGAATGGCCAAAATTAGAGAAGACGAACCTTTCCCGTTGGGAATTACAAGCCTATGGCGATTATAAAGCTGAAGTAAAAGCTGTCAGCATTGATGCATTGCCAGAATCTGTGAAGCAATATCTTCAAGATGATCAAGACGTTCAGAATGTATTAATTCAGCGTAATTCCGGCGTTGCTTTTAACGCTCTTTCGGCTGAGCTTGCAGCTCAAGGCGTTATTTTCACAGATTTACAAACAGCTGTTAGAGAGCACGGAGAACTCGTTCAACCTTATTTTATGCAAGCTGTTGAGAAAGATGAGAACCGAATTACTGCATTGCATACAGCTTTGTGGAACGGCGGAGTGTTCTTATATGTACCGCGCAATGTGAAGGTTGAAGTCCCATTACAAGCGCTGTTCTTAACAGATGATGCAACGGCATCATTTGTACCGCATGTTCTCATTGTTGCCGAAGATAATAGTTCCGTAACTTACGTTGATAATTATTTCTCAGGTGACAGCAGCCAACCGCTTGTGCATAACGGTGTTATTGAAATCTTCGTTAAGCCGGGTGCGTTGGTACGCTTCGCATCAGTTCATAACTTGAATGAATCGGTTACAGACTTAAGTTATCGTCGTGCGATTGTAGAGAATGATGCAAGAGTGGAATGGGTTATTGGTGAAATGAATAACGGTAATAGTGTGTCCGAGACGTATTCCATTTTAAAGGGCAATGGATCCACTTCAGATGCCAAGGTGATCTGTGTAGGTACCAATGACCAGAAGCTGGATATCACTACGCGCGCCGTTCATTTCGGTAAAAGCTCTGACAGTAATATGATCACACGTGCCGTCATGCAAGATGAAGCAACAGCGATTATTAATGGGATTACCAAGATTGAGAAGGGTGCAACGAATGCCAACGGAGAGCAGACAGAGAAAGTGCTTATGCTTAGTCCGAAAGCTCGTGGTGATGCAAACCCTATGCTGTTAATAGATGAAGATGAGGTTACTGCAGGTCATGCTGCCAGCGTAGGACAAGTAGATAAGAATCAATTGTATTATCTTATGTCCCGCGGTATATCCCGTGAGATGGCAGAGAAGTTAATCATTTACGGATTCCTAACGCCAGTAGTATCCCAAGTTCCAATTGAGAAGGTAGAAAAACAGCTGCAAAGTATTGTTGAAAGGAAGCTTGGACAATGAATGCCGTCCAAATTCGTGAGCTGTTCCCCATCTTAAATCAAGAAGTCAACGGCCATCCGCTAGTTTATCTGGATAGTGCAGCTACATCGCAGAAGCCCGTTCAAGTAATTGAGGCGGTAGAGCAATATTATAAGACGATGAATTCTAACGTTCATCGTGGCGTGCATACGCTAGGAACTAGAGCAACGGATGCATACGAAGGGGCTCGGGAGAAAATTGCTCAGTTCATTAATGCCCGTTTTACAGAAGAGGTTATATTCACACGGGGTACGACAACAGCGATTAATTTGGCGGCTCAAAGTTATGCGCGCGCAGTTTGTAAAGCAGGCGATGAAATTCTTATAACGCCGATGGAGCATCATAGTAACTTGATCCCATGGCAGCAGGTGGCCAAGGTTACTGGTGCCACTCTGAAATATATACCGCTGCAGCCCGATGGAACAATTCTTCTGGATGACGTGAAAGCATTAATCAATGAACACACTAAGATGGTTGCCATCGTATATGTATCGAATGTACTTGGGGTTAAGAACCCAGTCAAAGAAATCGCCCAAATCGCCCATCAGTACGGTGCCAAAGTTCTCGTAGATGGTGCCCAAAGCACGCCGCATATGAAGGTTGACGTGCAGGATTTGGACTGTGATTTCTATGCGTTATCAGGGCACAAGATGTGCGGTCCTACAGGCATTGGTGCGCTCTATGGAAAGAAAGAACTGCTGGAGAACATGGAACCTATTGAGTTTGGCGGTGAAATGATCGACTTCGTGGACCTGTACGACTCCACTTGGAAGGAACTGCCTTGGAAGTTTGAAGGTGGCACACCTATAATTGCTGGGGCTGTCGGTCTAGGCGCAGCCATTGATTTCTTAAATGAAGTGGGCATGGATGCGATTGAGAAGCATGAACACGACATTACAGCCTATGCTATGGATAAGATGTCTGCGATTGATGATTTAGACATTTATGGTCCGAAGCGGGACCGGGCAGGTTTAATTACGTTTAACCTCTCAGATGTTCACCCGCATGATGTGGCTACGGTGCTTGATGCCGAAGGCGTTGCTATTCGTGCCGGGCATCATTGCTGTCAGCCGTTAATGAAATGGCTGAAACAATCTGCTACTGCAAGAGCAAGCTTTTACCTGTATAATACAGAGGAAGACGTTGATCGTTTGGTCAAGGCCTTACTTAAAACAAAGGAGTATTTCGGTCATGCAATTGGATGATTTATACAGAAGGGTGATCATGGATCATTATAAGTCGCCGCGTAACAGCGGTTCCTTTGATGATGATGACGCAATGACGATTCAATTGAATAATCCGACTTGTGGTGACAAAATTTCCTTGCAATTGCAAGTCGAAGACGGTGTAGTTAAGGCAGCGAAATTTACAGGGGAAGGCTGTTCCATTAGTATGGCTTCGGCTTCCATGATGACGGATGCCATTAAAGGCAAAAAGATTGATGAAGCTTTAGACATGGCAAATCAATTTTCCGATATGATGCAGGGCAAAGCGGTTGAATTCGAATACGAAGATTTAGAAGCATTATCAGGGGTTAACAAATTTCCAGCACGGATTAAGTGTGCAACACTAGCTTGGAATGCATTGAAGAAAGGTGCGATCCAAGGAAAGCATCAAACGTAATCAGCACAACTATAAAAGGAGGGTGAACGTTTTGGCTAAGAAAATGCCTGAAATGAGCGAATATCAATATGGGTTTCGCGATGAGCACAAAGCGGTATACCAGACAGGAAAAGGCCTCACTGAAGAGATCGTAAGAGCCATTTCAAAAATGAAGGATGAACCGGAATGGATGCTTGAATTCCGCTTGAAATCCTTAGCACAATTTAACAAAATGAATACGCCGCGTTGGGGCGGAAATCTAGATGAGCTTGATTTCAATGACATTCAATATTACGTCAAGCCATCTGAGAAACAAGGTAAAACGTGGGAAGAAGTGCCTTCAGAAATTAAGGCGACCTTCGATAAGCTTGGGATTCCAGAAGCGGAGCAGAAATTCCTAGCAGGGGTATCCGCTCAGTATGAATCTGAAGTTGTATATCACAGCATGCAGAAGGAGCTTGAAGATCAAGGTGTTATCTTCATGGATACAGATACGGCTTTAAGAGAGCACCCAGAAATCTTCAAGGAATACTTCGGTACGGTTGTTCCGTACACGGATAACAAATTTGCTGCATTAAACAGTGCCGTTTGGTCGGGCGGAAGCTTTATCTACATCCCTAAAGGCGTTAAATGTGAGGTGCCTTTGCAGGCTTACTTCCGTATTAATTCCGAGAACATGGGTCAATTCGAGCGTACGTTGATCATCTGTGATGAAGACAGCTTCGTTCACTATGTTGAAGGTTGTACGGCTCCAATCTACAGTACGAATTCATTGCATAGTGCGGTCGTGGAAATTATCTGTAAGAAGAATTCCCGTTGCCGTTACACGACAATTCAGAACTGGGCACCGAACATTTATAACTTGGTTACGAAACGTGCAGTAGCCGAAGAGAATGCCACCATGGAATGGGTTGATGGCAACATCGGTTCCAAATTAACGATGAAATATCCAGCGGTTGTCTTGAAAGGAAGAGGCGCTAAAGGCAGCGTGCTTTCCATCGCGGTTGCAGGTAAAGGACAGCATCAAGATGCGGGCGCCAAAATGATTCACTTGGCTCCAGACACGACGTCGACCATCGTTTCGAAGTCGATCAGTAAGCATGGGGGCAAAGTAACCTACCGCGGATTAACTTCCTTCGGCCGTAATTCCGAAGGGGCTAAAGCCAACATTCAATGTGATACATTGATCATGGATAAAGAATCAACTTCCGATACGATTCCGTATAATGAAATCAAGAATGATAATACAACGCTAGAGCATGAAGCGACGGTTTCGAAAGTATCTGAGGAGCAATTGTTCTATCTGATGAGCCGCGGCTTATCTGAATCCGAAGCGACTCAAATGATCGTCATGGGCTTCATCGAGCCGTTCACCAAAGAACTGCCAATGGAATATGCAGTTGAGATGAACCGTCTGATCAAGTTCGAGATGGAAGGTTCTATTGGATAATTTAATTTAACTTGTGTTAAGGAGGCGAACTTTTGAAGTTCGTCTTCTTCTATTTGCAATAGACTTCGTAATATAATGCTTCATTCGAATTTAATGATCATGGTATATTATGGTAGAATGTATGGTACAGCAAGGCATTTAAGGAAAACAAATAATCCATTCGAGGAGTTTAAGCCATGAAAATTAAAATGGTCATTTTTCTAACATCTTTGAAAGAACACAATCGTGCTGAGATGGTAATGAAGACGTTTGAATCAACGATTCGTCCTGTGATTGGAGATATAATTGATGATCCCGGATTTGACGCGAAATTTCATAATGGATATGAAGTGGTTAAAGTTTCGATCAATTACGAGGCCAATGAATGTTATGTATCACTAAGTCCACTTGCATTGGAATTAGAAGAAATCAGCTTCATAACCTATTTGGACAAGTTATTAGCGCATGGATGGCACATTGTGTCTAAGGAAGACTTAAGCAATGGATAGAGCTTAAATCAACAACATTTGGCTGCTGCAAAGTGAATAATTAACCACAGATCTTCTTAACCTAATCTGGAGAATCACATTCTAACCAAAGGGAGAAAAGGTTATGTTAATGAAGAAATTATGGAAATGTTCTGTTGTAGCAGCTATCGCATGTTCGTTGCTTGTTACATCGGCTTGTAATCAGAAGCGTATAGGAACAACCCCGGATGAAACCGAATCTGTTAGCCCGCTGCAAACGGAAAATCTTCACAATCGTGTCGATAATAATTTCCGCATATTAAGCCAACAAACAGATCAAATGGCCATTCCCATTACAAGGCATGAAGGCAAGGAGTATGTGCCAATAGAGCGTTTGGTCGATGTTTTGCAATTGAATTCAGAAATTGATCCTACCAACCAAAGCATGAGCATTGGTGATAATGATGCCGTGTACAAGCTGTTTTTTGACGTGAACCAAATGGAAAAAGAAGGGGAGACCCTTTCGTTAGATGATTCACCGATCGTACTGAATAACCAGCCTTTACTTCCTGTAGGCACCATCAATACAGTATTCGGTGAGGAAATGAATTATCATCTTGCGCAAGACTCCTTGCTCGTATATCCTCAACAAACACAAGTCACTCGTGAAGAAATCAATCAAGATACAGATGTTAATGATAGATCGCTGGACTTTGCAGAAGACCCGAATGATCCGTTTAAACAGGTAGATATTGAGAAACTGTTACAAGAGGATGTACCTGCAGTGGATGAAGCAGCGGCTGCCTTATCTAATTTGAATACAAGCCATGCTGTACCTGTTGCGAAAATTAAAAATGTGGACATTCCAGAATTGATTAGATACGGTCGTAGATACATGGGAGTTAAATATGATTTTGGGGCGAAGCCCTACGCGCAGTCCAAACGATTTGATTGTTCATCTTTTACTCAGCATGTATATAAGAAATACGGGGTGACGCTGAAGCGGTTATCCAGAAGTCAAGCGAAGCAGGGTATTGCAGTCAGCAGAAAATCATTACGAAAAGGCGATTTGATGTTTTTCTACGTCCCTGGGCGCTTTAAAACCAACAAAACAGTTGGCCACGTAGGCATCTACATTGGCAATAACAAGATGCTGCACAGTTCACCAGATCCGAAGGATGGTGTTCAAATTACGAACATTAATAAAGCATACTGGAAAGAAACGTTCCTTAGGGCAAGACGTGTGGTTAGATAAACGAGGACAATATGAAGGGAACAGTCTATTTCGTCCCAACAATAAAGCAAGTGGAAAAAAACGATGATCGTCTTTTCTCCACTTGCTTTTGTATACTTTTTGGGCAGCCTTTTAAACATAGATATGTTCGATGTCAAGTGAACGCTCCTTGGATAAGTCAATAAAGTCTCCATTGATGCTGATGAGCGGGCGGAAATAATCGGAAGGATTCGTCATCACGATCTCTCCTATTTCGCCAGTTGTTAGGAGCAGTTTCTTGCCAATGAAGTTTGGAATCATATTTCGAATAAAAGTCTGCGTGACGATAGGATCAAGCTCCTCAAAACTTAAGCGATGAAGCTCCTTTAATACAACTAATAGGTCCCGTCTTTTCTGGTAGGATCGCGTCGAAATCATCGCACTGTATATATCAGCGACCGCTACAATTTTAGCATAAGGATGAATTTCGTCCGTTTTAATACCATAGGGGTAACCAAGTCCGTTCATTCGTTCATGATGTTGAAGGGCTGTGGTTGCAAGTAGTGGCTGGTCAAGGACGGATTGCAAAATTTGGCTGCCATATATGGTATGAAGCTTTACTTCCTCGTATTCTGCTTCAGTTAATCCAGCGGGTTTTGTTAAGAGAGCTGTATTAATTTTACTCTTACCTATATCATGAAGATAGCCAGCCTTACCGACAAGCAAAGCTTCTTCTTGAGGCATTTCCAGCCACTTTGCAAGATAATAAGCAATGATACCGACTTGAACTGAATGCTGGAACGTATAATCATCTTGTGTGTTCAAACGTATTAATAGCGTGACGACATCTTTTTCACGTTCAATGCTTTGAATGAGTGGCTCGAATGTGAAGTCGATTTGTTCTTTATCGATGCGATTCTCCATAAGCGCTTGATCGAACAAAGCTTTTATCCCGGTGACAGCTTGATAGAATTTGGGTTGAACCTGTTTTGAAATATTTTCAACGGTATAGTTCTCTTCTACAAGCACAACGTCTTCTATTCGAGGAGCTTGACGCTCTTCAATATCAATGGTATCGATGCCTAGCTGCTTTAATTTATGAATTTCATTCTCTTTGATGACTGTACCTGCTGACATGACATGAAGTCCATAATGAGTAAATACATCGCGGGCTAATTTATCGCCCAGCTGTAAATCATAAACGTCTACTCTCATATGAAGTTACTTCACCTCTTCCAAACTTCAGGCACTTTAAAAGCGCTTACTTTTACTCATGTATTCATGTACTTTCATGATAATAGTAACATATACTGTAAATTTTACAATAACTACATGCCGATGTAGCGGCTGTACAGTGTCTTAGCACGAATAACATCGTCAGTGCCTTGAACAATTGCTCTCCCATCTGGAAAGAGAACAATACGAAGGTCTTTATCAATATGAAATTTTAACAAGAACGCATTGGCTTCCACTTTACCTGCTTCTGCTAAACGGTGATTCCATTCTTCCAACGACAAGCTGGTTGATCGAACAGGTTGAATTTGGACCGAGTTGCGACCGCAAAGCGATTGGATCGTATCCTCTTCAAGGACCTGATGCAGGTAATCATATTGCTGGCGAGCACAGCAAGGGCAATCTGGTTTTCTAGCTTGTCTCATGTCTATAGCGGAATGGTGGTATGTCCACAGATCCAACTGAATCATACGCTGGTGCAATGCGGCATGATCTTCAACTAGCAGCTTCAGAGCTTCAGTTGCTTGATAGGATGCAACCATATGAATGATCGGTCCAATCACCCCGGCTGTGTCACAGGTCTCGGCACTTCCTTGCGCAGGTGCCTGGCCAAAGACGCATCTAAGGCAAGGAGTTTGGCCGGGAATGACCGCCATTGTCACACCCCGTGAGCTGACAGCACCTCCATAAATCCAAGGAATCTGATGCTTCACACATACATCATTAACCAGGAAGCGGATGGCGAAATTATCCGATCCATCCAGCACAAGGTCGACATCAGACAGGAGCTCCTCGGCATTGGTTGGATTTAAGTCAGCGACATGAGCTTCAATGAGCACATCAGAATTGATCCGCTCGAGTTTTTGTTTAGCTGCTTCAGCTTTTGGTACCGATTGAGCGGCATCATCTTCATCATAGAGCATCTGCCTTTGAAGATTGCTCCATTCTACAAAGTCCCGGTCAATGAACCGAACGTAGCCGACGCCGGCGCGAACCATATGGTTCGCCAGTACCGTCCCTAATGCTCCCATGCCTACAATGGCGACCCTGGATTGGCGTAATCGTTCTTGACCCTGAGGACCAATGGGTTTAAATAAATGCTGCCTTGAATATCGCGTGTCTTTCATGATTCTCTCCTTTGCACATTCTTATCTACGATTCTCTGTAGGGTCCCAAGGCCCTTGCTGATGACCTTTCCATTCTGATCCGTCTTCCCACTGCTCCTTCTTCCAGATAGGTACAATTTGTTTTAAACGTTCAATGGCATATCGACTAGCTTCATAACACATATCTCGATGCGGCGCTGAGACGGCTATCACAACGCTGATCTCAGCAATGTCAACCTTACCTAGTCGGTGGTGGATAGCTGTTCGAACCCCTGGCCAGCGGTCATTGATTTCATCCCCGATCTGGATCATCGTTTTTAGCGCCATAGGCGGGTAAGCTTCGTATTCGAGATACGTTGTTCTCTGACCGTGTGTAAGTTCTCTCGTTGTCCCTACGAACACTAGTGAAGCACCGTGATTAGGGTGTATGACCTTTGTAAGGACCTCATCAGACTGAAGCGGATTGTAGGTTAGACGGAATGTCCCATCAGGGCTTTCTATATCTTTATGCGATGTGTCTTGAGGAATTGCCTCTTGTCCACCTGAAACTGGAGGAATCAGGGCAATTTCGTCGTTGACGTTCAAGGTATCGTGGGGTGAGGCATAAGCTTGATTTTTCGCTGCGAAGCTGGAAAGGATCAGCGCTTCACTTTCAGGATGCAGATCTATAATAAGCTGCTTTAATTGTTCAACCGTG
>CAYUSG010000084.1:0-16567 GCA_964447355.1 uncultured Paenibacillaceae bacterium | reverse complement strand
TTCCTATAGGACTCGATTTATTGGTTCATAATATCCGTTAAATTCAAAACCAGGTAAGTCTGAAACGCCATAAACTTTAGATATTTATACAATTACTATAGAAGGTTATAACTAATCTGTGTAGAAGTTTGTAAATTAAGAATCTACATGGAAAATGGTAACGTATATGTTTCATGTCAGGAAGCTGCCAGTGTCGGGAGTTGCCATAGAAATGTATTGAATGCACTATGCATGAATATGGAGTAGAGCAATAAAGGACATAGACCTTGTGCCTAGCGGCATCGAGAAGATGTCGTTCTCCTTGAACGAATATGTATTATAGGAAGTGATGGGAATGCAGTTTATTACCACAGAACATTATGATCAGCTTAGCAACAAAGCCGCAATGATTATAGCGGGACAGGTTTCATTTAAGAAGAATAGTGTAATTGGACTAGCCACAGGTTCATCGCCTATAGGTGTTTACAAGAGTCTTGTACATCTATATAAGAATGATTATATTGATTTTTCAGAGGTTTCAACGCTTAATTTGGATGAGTACTTGGGCATTGATCCAATGGATGAGCAGTCATATGCATCTTTCATGCGTAAGAATTTGTTTCAGAATTTTAATATTTGTACGTCCAATACACATATTCCCCAGAGTAATCCGGCTGATGTTGATGCAGAATGCATTCGATATGAGCAGTTGATAAAGCATCTAGGTAGAATTGATCTCCAACTGCTTGGGATTGGGCAAAATGGGCATATTGGTTTTAATGAACCAGCTGCTCATTTTGAAAGAGAAACGCATGTTGTAGAGCTGGATCAACGGACGCTCCAAAGCAATGCAAGGTATTTTGAATCCATCGATCTTATGCCTAAACAAGCTATAACGGTTGGAATTGGAACCATCATGAAAGCTAGAAAAATAGTACTTCTCGCATCGGGTCATGAGAAATCAGAGATTCTGGATGAAGCTTTTTTCGGTCCAGTCACTCCGGCTGTTCCAGCTTCTATTCTACAATTTCATCCTGATGTAACCGTTGTTGCAGATCAAGCAGCGATGCAGGTTATCTCGCGTAAGGGCAGGCTCTAGTGGTTGGTTGGAAATTTTAACCTAATCATCATGGATTTGGATAAGCCTATTTTCGACTTTATGGATAATCTGTTAAAATAGGCAGTATTGAAGATATTAATAATCGATTGGAGTTTGAAGAAATGAGTAAGCAAGAACAGCGAATGCTGGCAGAAGCCTTTACGAATATTCAGAAAGGATTAGCCAAAGACGCGCAGCGGGCAATGGACAAGCTTTGGAGTGTGCAGATCTCGATGCCTTTTAGTTTGCAGGATGCTCTGAGCGGGTTAACCGTCGGTGATTTGGCAGAATTAAGAAAAACTCTGGGGCTCAAGAATGCTAGTCAATTGAAAAAGCAAGATTTGATCAATCGGTTAGTGGACTTTATACCAGAGGCTTTGCCAGGCTTCCTGCGCAGACAAGATAAGACGAGATGGACGCTATTGCAAAAGCTCGCGGATCAAGACGGTGTGGTCACAACCATTGATCTTGATCACTTCGGGTACTTGAATCGTTGCGGTATAGTCTATCCTGGCACCCTAAACGGGGACAAGGTGTTCGTGATGCCGCAAGACATCGTGCAGACGATCAAAAAGCTGGACAAGACTCTTTATCAAGGTGAGATTCAACGCAATACGGAATGGATTCTATTAACCCAAGGGTTATTATACTATTATGGCATGTTAGACTTGAGGCAGTTGACAGACAAAATAAGATATTATACAGGGCAGCAGGTAGAGCTCACTGAGTACATGGCTGTGATCGATGAAGCGATAGAATTCTATGGTGAAACAGAACATGAATCTTCAGGATACAAACATACGCGTGTAGAGAATCCCAAGGCGATTAAACGTGAACAGCAGCTAAGATCGGATCTGGAGTATCGTACATTCACGAAAGCGGAACTGCTCAAAGCAGGAAAGCCCGATTTTGTTGAGCGAAATGCAGCTTATAAGCAATTATTACAATTTATTCTTGAACAATATAAAATCGATAGAATTGACGCCGAATTCATCGTGGATGATGTGACGTTTGCGATTCAGAATGATTATAAGGTCGATCAAATTCTTCAATTATTACAAGAAGAATTAGAAATGGATAACGAATTAATTGTCAAAGCCTTTGCGGATAAAGTCATCAGGTTAATGAATGCCATGCCGCGTTGGGTACTCAAGGGCTATTCCCCCGATGGATTGTCAGACGAAATAAGCAAGCCGCCGGTTGTGGTTCATCCTATCGCGCAAGCGGACGTATTTAATTTCGCTACGAAGAAGAAAATTGGACGTAACGACCCTTGTCCATGCGGCAGCGGGAAGAAATACAAGAAATGCTGCGGGAGATAATAGTTGCGAAACATCAGAAAGATTGAGCTCCGTTCAAAACTTACATCTTCTGATGGTATAAGAAAGACAATGACTGAGCAGCCGAAAGGCAGACAGTCATTGTCTTTTTTGCTGAGATATCTATGATTTATTGTCGATCACACGGATAAGAACATTAAATGCATTCATTACCTTCGGTATGCCGACGTGAGGGATGCAGTGAATCAACACCTCGATGAGTTCTTCTTGGGTCACGCCAACATGAAGTGCGGCTGCAAAATGAAATTTAAGCTGGTCCGCGGTGTCGCCCTGTGTGAGTAATGATGTAACCGAAAGCATTTCCTTGGTCTTTAAATCCAGCCCTTTCCTAGCATACACTTCACCAAATCCAAAGCCCACGACGATGTTTGCCAATTCTGGAGCAGTATCCATCAGTTTTAAGATTGCAGCTTTTCCTTGTGTTCCTGCAAGAATTTCAACTTGTTCTAATCCTCTTGCCAAATCCATATATAACACCTCTATCCTCTCGCTAAAGTTGGTGGAATTTCTTCACGATCCACCAATAATTCAATGACTTGCGTCTTGTTAATGTCCAGTGCCTTGATTAATGTGGCACAGAACTCGCTTTTTGTAGAGCAGGTGTAGGCTAAAGCACCCATTGATGCAGCGAAGTCTGCTGCTTTCATCGGTGTTTCGTACAGGGTTCCATCTTCTCGTCCCGTGTACTGCTTCATGCCTTTTCTCACCATATCCAGTTGTCCGTTATTCAGCACGATGAAGATGACCGGGGCTTTCTGATTTACGGCTGTAGATATCTCTGTGCCGTGCATGAACATACAACCATCTCCCGTAATGCACACAATGCGCTTTGAGGGGGCTGCTATTTGAGCCCCAATGGAGAAGCCTATGGCATGTCCCATTGCCGCGAAGACATCGTCAAATCTGAAGAATCCAGCCTTCTTGATATTTAAGCTGCGGATCGCATGATAGCTGTGGCTGCCATCATCACCGAAGACAATACTGTCTTCCGGCAATATCGTTCCGATGACGTCCATGGCCTCCACAGCCGTAATGGGTGCGCTTTCAGAATAATTATTAGTTTCTTCTGTTTTAATACATTCGATTGCAGCAGCTATTTCTTTATCATGATCATGGGCTTTGGCTGCAACGATTTCTATAGGAGGCCCGTCTTGTGCAGCTAATGATAATAGAGCATTAAGATTAGCTGCTGCGTCACCGTGTACGAATAAGGTAGGTGAAGGAAGGGACTTCCGAATGAACGTGCTGTCGATGTCAAAGTGTATGAGTCGTTCAGGCATCATCGCATCTGTAAATCCCGGTGTGGACATATCACTGAGCTTAGAGCCTACTACCACCATTACATCTGTGCCCGCCTTAAGGTATTCAGCGGCTTCCTGACATCCTCCTAAGCCGTAAGGACCGAGGTGCAGCCGATGATTCGTTGGAAATGCTCCCTTTCCGCCAGGAGTGGTGATGACAGGAATGGACCAGTATTCCGCCAACTGTTGGACTTGTTCATAGGCTTGAGAAATATGGACACCTTTGCCGATCATGAGTACGGGGCGTTTAGCCTCATCAAGCATTGCTTTAGCCTCGCTTAGTCTGGATGATATGAACGGATATTTATGATCTGGCAGCGGCAATTCGAATGATGTTGCTGGTTCAGTAAAGACGTCATATGAAATCGCTAGATGAACAGGACCGCGGATGCCTGTATACGCTCTATCAACTGCGTGCGAGAGATACAGCATTAATTGTTCAGGGCGTTCGATTCTTGCGCTGAATAAAGTGACGGGCTCGAACATTTTTACGAGATCAGTTCCCAAGAACGTAGAGTCTTGGCCCAGAGGTTTGCCTGTATCACGGGTAGAAGCGTGCCCCGTAATGAAGAGAACAGGGAGATGATAGGCCTTAGCTTGTCCTGCTGCCGTCAGCATGTTGGTTCCGCCTGGACCCGAAGTGCTGATTGCAACACCCATTGTTCCCTTGAGCATAGCATAACCTGCAGCGGCATACCCCGCTCCGCATTCATGGCGGCTCAGCACGTATTCAACGTTCTGGTTTCCACACTCCAGGATAATGGGCACTACAGCTTTGCCTGGTACACCAAAGACGTGGTGAACACCCCATTGACGAAATTGTTTGACTAAGGTATGAACAACTGTGCTCATAAGTGACCACCTCATTTATTGATAAGGTAAATGATTAACCTATTCAGTCCTATATTGATTTGAATTAGGTATGAATGCCCATCCTGAAATAGGACTCGTTGGCAACTTCTCTTTATTATAGACAGAGGAAATTAAAAAGTTTGTCAGAATCTGTATGGTGAAAAAATAAGAGACCGTTATGGTCTCTTATTTAAGATGTAGATATGGGGTTTATTGATAAGGAAGCTGAATGATAAATTCGGTTCCTTCATGCTGTTTGGATTGAAAGGAGAGCACACCGCCGTGGTTTTCGATAATGCGATAACAGATGGACAAGCCTAAGCCCAAGCCTGTTTCTTTTGTGGTGAAGAAAGGATTCATGGCTTCTTTCATTTCTTGCTCGGACATACCGATTCCGTTGTCTTTAATGGAAATAAACATTTTGTTCGGTTCTTTATGCAGGCAGGTATTAAGCGTAATGGTGCCGCCTTGCGGCATAGCTTCGATAGCATTCTGAATCAGATTCACCAGCACCTGTTTAATTTGCATTTGATCAATGAGGACCTGGGTACTTTCCTTCATTGCAGACAGTCGGATTTCGACATTGTTCAAGATTGCTTGGCTGACCATTAATTGCACAGTATCATGAATTAACTCCTCAATGATACACGGTTTGCGGTCAGGTGTGCTGGGTTTGGCCATCATGACAAAATCGGAAATGAGCTTTTTCATCATTTCAAGCTCTGAACAGATTAGATTGAGGTGGCCAATATCTTTTGGATCCGTAAAGCGTTGTCTGAAGAGATGCATAAAGCCCATGACTGTCGTTAAGGGATTCCGAATCTCGTGCGCTAAACCTGCGGCCAGTTTGCCGATGACTGAATATTTCTCAGATGTAATCACTTGTCTTTCTAATTCGTAACGCTCGGTTATGTCTTTGAAGTATGTATAAGAACCCATTAATTCGCCTGACGCATCATGAATCGGAATGACATCCAATAAACATACAACTCTGTTACCTTCATGGGAATGGAACATAATTTCGATGTCATTGAAGCGTTTGGCTTCACGAATCACTTGGTACACGTAGTTGCCAATGTATTCATTATTGTACAAAGAATCCGCGGTATGTCTTTTGTAGCCGATCATGTCGCTTGCAAAACGGTTGATTTCAGTAACATTGCCCTTGGTGTCGGTAATAATAATCCCGTTGCTCATTGTTTGGATTAAGAGATCGTATAAGATGGCTTGTTTTTGGTTTGATCGTCTTAATAAAATTTCTCGCTCCATTGAGTCGACCATATTAGCGATTAATGTAATAGGATAAGGATTATCAAATTGAGCTGGAGCCATGATCGCTACAGTTCCGGACAGTCCATTGATCTTCTTGAAGTTGAAAGGCACACAATAACAGGCTGCCTCCCACAGCACTTCATGAAAATGGTCGCTGCCGACAAGCTGAACGGGGGTATGGTGCTTTAATGCAAGATAAGGCGCATTGGTCCCCATGTCTTCTTCATTCAGCTGAATCCCCTCTACGATGCCTAGCTGCTGCAAGGTTTCATTAATCGTCTGATTGCCGAATAAACTGATAATATGTCCCTCATTATCTGTGAGCAGAATCATGATAGGAGTGCCTTGCAGCAATGCCATAATTTTGTCTCCAAAATACCTGACGACAGACATGATTTCATCATATGTATTCTTAATATGTTTGAGCTCCGCCGCGGTGAGTTTCGTTTTAGGTTCGGGAATGTCCGTTGTTTGCAAACCTAATTGAAGGCACCGCTCTTTGGATTGCTTAATGATTTGTTGTTGCAATGATTTAGTACCTCCATTCCAGACTTTTTGCCCGTGTTTGAACCATAGTAAACTAACTCAAGAGTTGTGCAAGCCGTTTGTTATACCAAAATATATACTGTACTTATATTATATCGGTCACATTGGAAATTGTCATTTTTTATCTAAATTTATCACAAATACACAATTGACATCAGACACAAATTGAAAGAACGGTTAGACTGCCAGCTTGGCTTTCTAACCGTTCTTGTTATAAATGAATGAACTTAAATTGATTGAGGGACTGGCAAACCTAAACCTTGTGCTACACGAGTCCCATAATTAGGATCAGCCTTGTAGAAATGAGCAATTTGCCGTAATTTGATGTCATCCCGTTCTACAGGCTTCATAGCTTCTACAATCGTGTTAATCAAACGGTCCTGTTCTTCGTCACTCATAAGACGATACAAATCCCCGGCCTGTGTATAGTGATCATCTGAGTTGTAGCTCGTGCTGTTTGCTTGGCCGGTCACTTCGAATGGTGAGGTGCGATCAACTGGAGAATCCTTTGGTCCCCCGAAGCTGTTTGGTTCATAATAGACAGAACTTCCGCCGTTATGATCAAATCGCATTTGTCCGTCACGCTGATAGTTATGAACCGCGCTGTGAGGACGATTAATTGGCAGCGCTTGGTGATTGGCGCCAACACGGTAACGATGAGCATCAGCATACGCGAACAAGCGCCCTTGCAGCATTTTATCGGGTGAAGCTTCAATGCCTGGAACGAAGGAGCCGGGAGAGAATGTCGCTTGCTCAACCTCTGCAAAATAATTCTCGGGATTGCGATCCAGCACCATCCGCCCAAGCTCGATTAATGGATAATCTTTATGTGACCAAACTTTAGTGACATCAAATGGATCGAAGCGGTATGTGTTCGCATCTTCAAGAGGCATGATTTGAATGTAAACCTTCCACGCAGGATAGTCACCCTTTGCAATGGAATTAAATAGATCCTCCGTATGATAATCTGGATTCTCGCCAGCAATTTTGGCGGCCAGTTCATTGGAAAGATTCTGAATGCCCTGCTCGGTCTTAAAGTGATATTTCACCCAAACGGCATGACCTTCTGCATTAACCCACTTAAACGTATGACTTCCAAAACCGTCCATATGGCGATAGGTAGCTGGAATGCCTCGATCTCCCATCAGATAAGTGACCTGATGCAAGGATTCGGGAGACAGTGACCAGAAATCCCAGACAGCGGTAGGATTCTTCAAATGGGTTTGTGGATGCCGCTTTTGTGTATGAATGAAATCTGGAAATTTAATCGCATCACGAATAAAGAAGATCGGTGTATTATTGCCGACTAAATCGTAATTGCCTTCCTCAGTGTAAAATTTAATTGCGAAGCCACGCGGGTCACGTACAGTATCGGCAGAACCATTCTCACCAGCGACAGTGGAGAATCGAACGAACAGCGGTGTACGTTTACCAACTTTGGAGAATAGGGCAGCTTTAGTGTAAGACGTTACATCGCTCGTTACCTCGAAGTAGCCGTGTGCGCCAGCCCCTTTGGCATGGACTACGCGTTCGGGCACCCGCTCTCTATTAAAGTGTGCTAGTTTCTCTAACAGATGGACATCCTGCAGCAATGTGGGACCTCGAGAGCCTGCTGTTACAGAATTCTGATTATCTCCAACTGGGGCGCCCCAGCTGGTCGTTAGTTTGTTGTTGTGATTGGAATCATTCATTATAGTCACCTCACTGATTATGAAAAACGTTAAGACCATGATAACATTTATCATTTAAAAGTCAATATTAAATTATAATAATTATAATTTAATATTTGTGCCAGTTTGTTGATGTAGTGACGTAGAGGCCGTATAAAAAGTATTCTGTTTATGTAAACTAGTGCATTATATTCAATCCATTCTCAATTATGAAAACGAGACGCTGATACGAATTGTATCGTGGTACAATGTTGAGATGAAATAAACAACTTGAGACTTTACTTGGGAGGGATTCATATGGAATTTAGAGCATTCGAAGGTACATTTAATGGAGAGAAAGCCATTTGGCTTCAGGCGGGCCAATATGAAGCGGCGCTGCTGCCGCAAATCGGAGGGAATTTGATTGCTTTTCGTGATTTGGACAAAGGGTACACCTTCTTGCATGAACCAACAAAAGAGGAGATGGAAGCATTTAAGGAAAAGCCTTATGTTCATGGCATTCCCGTCTTGTATCCTCCTAACCGCTTTGAAGATGGGATATTCAGATGGAAGGGTCAGACGTATCAGTTCCCGATCAATGAGCCTGCGACAGGCAACCACTTGCACGGATTTGTATATGATATTCCGTGGAATGTTGATGATTATGGAGTGAATCGGACGGAAAGCTTCGTTCAAGTATCGGTGACCATAGATGAGAGTCATCCTGTGTATACATATTTTCCACAAGCTTTCAAACTGCAGCTTAGGTATGCGCTTAATGAACATGGCTTGTCCCAGCATGCGGTCATTATTAACACAGGTGATCGTGATTTACCAGCGACACTAGCTTTCCATACTGCAATCAATGCCCCCTTTGCGCCAGACAGTACTGAGGATGATTACACATTGAGAATAACGGTGGGTGAGCGTTGGGAAATGAGTGAGAGAATGCTGCCGACGGGTCAGTTCCAGCCTCTATCCAAGTTAGAGCAACAGCTCAAAGGGGAAGGAATTCATCCTTTTAGTGAGGAGATGGACAACCATTACACAGCAAGTCCGCAAAACGGAAGTAATCGCATGGAGCTGACCTATACCAAGAGCAATGTTACGCTTGTCTATGATGTAGGGACGGCTTATAAGCAATGGATGTTCTGGAACCACTTTAACAAGGGACAATTCTTCTGTCCCGAACCACAGGTCAATTTAGTCAATGCGCCGAACATGGAACTTCCCCATGAGGATATCGGGTTATTCAGTTTAGCACCGGGTGAGATATGGGAAGAAACGGGTCGGTTGTACGTTATTCACAGAGAGTGAGAGCTTAATTGGGGATCTAATTCGAATAACGCTAATAAACACGGTGCACTGCTTGTCCCGTGTTTATTAGCGTCGTATTCAGTAAAAATGTGAAACACTTGATGAAATGGTTCGTAATAAATTAGGGGGTTTGCTGCATTTCGTAACGAACAATCTTTACATATTCCCGAGGAAGAAATCTGTGGTGCTGCATATCCAGACCTTCCTTGGTACGCAGTATATTTACATGATCCGATTCAAGCTGCAGCATGCGGGCTGCTCTAATCGTATCGATGTGTTGTTGCATAAGCTGGGCTCCGCCCAGAAGCACAAGAAACACGGCTGTGCATGTTATGAATCTTGATGTGTACAAAAAACCACTTCCCTAATTAGGTTTGTCGAATTTTTTATCATTAAGTTGTGCAGCCGCAGGCTAATTTTATTCATATTTTGTGGTTACGTAGGGGATGATTTTTGCAAAAAAAGCAAACGTTATGAGAGGAAGCCCTCTATATCCGCGCGATAAAGAGGCAATTGGACTAATTGTCGCTCGAGTATCTAGTTAAGGAGGTTATAGGGTTGTCATTATTACATTTAGCTATTATACTGCCGTTCTTATTCGCAGTAATGGTCCCGCTGCTAAAGAAAGCGATACCGAAATTACATACAGGATGGTTCGTTCTAGTCGTCCCGATTTTGTTATTCGCTTTTTTCATTACACAGCTGCCCATCGTCAGTCAAGGAAACGTCATTCAAGCTTCAATCCCGTGGATTCCATCCATAGGCATTGAGTTCACTGCTTATTTAGACGGCTTGGGACTTCTATTCGCTCTATTGATCACAGGAATTGGAAGTTTAGTCGTGCTGTATTCTATTTTTTACTTAGACAAGCATCAGGAGCCTATACATAACTTTTACGTTTACTTGCTCATGTTCATGGGAGCCATGCTAGGCGTAGTGCTGTCGGATAATTTGATTGTGTTGTATGGTTTCTGGGAGCTGACCAGCTTATCTTCATTTCTGCTCATTGCTTTCTGGTTCCACCGGCATAAGTCGATGTACGGCGCCCAGAAATCGATGCTCATTACCGTCTTCGGCGGATTCGCAATGCTGGCAGGCGTTATACTGCTCTATCTCATGACCGGGACGTTCAGTGTAAGGGAAATTATCGCTAACGTGGATATGGTCAGTTCCAGTGAGTTATTCATTCCTGCGATGGTGTTAATCTTATTGGGCGCCTTTACGAAATCGGCACAATTCCCGTTTCATATCTGGTTGCCAGATGCGATGGAGGCACCGACTCCTGTAAGTGCTTATCTGCATTCTGCAACGATGGTTAAGGCAGGGATTTATTTGGTTGCCCGATTAACGCCTGTATTCGGGGGAGTTGCGGAATGGTTTTGGATCGTTTCCGCATTTGGAACTATCACTCTCTTATGGGGCTCCTTCTCTGCTGTTAAACAGACAGACCTTAAGGCGATTTTAGCCTTCTCAACGATTAGTCAATTGGGATTAATTATGAGCTTGCTTGGGCTGGGATCAGCGGCGCTGTATTTCGGTGAGGGTGAGGAATCTATTGTGTACAGCTTAGCGATTACCGCTGCGGTGTTTCATTTAATTAACCATGCTACCTTTAAAGGGGCATTGTTTATGGTGGCTGGGATTGTAGATCATGAGACCGGTACCCGAGATATTCGCAAGCTAGGCGGCTTGGCTTCGCTGTTGCCGGTTACGTTTACTTTCGCCCTTATCGGATCGTTGTCTATGGCTGGTTTACCACCGTTCAATGGATTCTTAAGTAAAGAAATGTTCTTTACGGGCGTAGTTCACGCAGCTGAGATGGACATATTCAGCATGCAAACCTGGGGACTGTTGTTTCCTGTTCTGGCTTGGATTGCGAGTGTGTTCACTTTTATCTATAGCATGATGTTTGTGTTCAGAACCTTTAGAGGGGCGTACAAGCCAGAGCAATTACCTAAGAAACCGCATGAAGCACCTCTTGGCATGTTGATTCCACCCGCGGTGCTGGCTTCTTTGGTTGTCATTATCGGTCTGTTCCCCAATATATTGTCGTACACCTTAATTGAACCGGCCATGACATCCATTCTTCCAGGCTTACTCTCGCAAGGAGAGCAATTCCTAGTTGAAATCTCTTTCTGGCATGGCTGGAGCACTGAATTGTTCATGACTTTTGGTGTTATTGCTCTGGGTACTGTGATGTACTTGTCGATGCGGCGCTGGATAAGGGTATACGATATTTTTCCACAAAAACTTGCGCTAAATTATATGTACGATCGGGCTTTAAGTACGGTAGATCGCAGCTCCCATCGCATCACTAGATGGTATATGACAGGATCGATACGGGACTACTTAACCTATATTTTTACGTTCATGATTGTGATCTTAGGTTATATGCTGTTCAAAACAGGCTTTGCCGATTGGAAGCATGCCACCTATGCGGACATCACTATGTATGAATTGGGTTTGATTCTTGTATTGATAGCAACAACGTTTGCTGTGCCGTTCTCAAACTAGAGAATTAGGATTATTATTCTAGTAGGTGCGGTCGGTTACATTGTCAGCTTATTCTTCGTTATTCTTAGAGCGCCTGATCTAGCCCTTACTCAAATGATCGTTGAAACGGTATCCGTGGCCTTGTTCCTGCTGTGCTTTTATCATTTGCCAAAACTCAAACGTGATCTGAGCACCATTCGATTCAAGCTTAAAAACTTCCTGATTGCAGCAGCTGTTGGTGTCATTATGACGATCATCGCGCTAAATGCTAACGGGACAAGGTTGTTCGACTCGATATCGGATTACTATGTGCGTGAAAGTTATGAGTCAGCAGGAGGTCGTAATGTGGTTAATGTCATCCTTGTTGATTTCAGGGGGTTTGATACCTTGCTTGAAATTATGGTGCTGGGCATTGCATCATTGGGCATTTTCGCCATGATTAAATTGCGAATCGATCAAACGGAACCCCAAGCAGCACTGGGTTTGAAAGGAGGAGGCTCGCATGAAAACAAATGATGTTATTTTGCAGACGACGGCAAAGGTAGTTGTCTTCATTATTTTAACGTTCTCTGCTTATTTGTTCTTCGCTGGGCACAACAATCCGGGAGGGGGATTTATTGCGGGGTTGATGACCTCATCGGGGATCGTGTTGCTAGCGCTGGCTTTTGATGCGAAGACGATTCGCACTATTATTCCTGTTGATTTCACGAAGGTTACTGCGACGGGTTTACTCCTGGCATTATTAACAGCAGCAGGTTCACTAGTGTTCAAAGTGCCCTTCCTTACCCATGTTTATGATTATAAAGAACTGCCTTTATTCGGAAAGACAGCGTTGCATACGGCTGTTTTGTTTGACCTAGGCGTATACTTAGCCGTTGTGGGTGTAACCATGACCATTATTTTATCGATAGGGGAGGACAGCTAGATGGAAGTCATCATGTCGATCGCTGTCGGTGTGTTATTCACAATTGGAACATATTTGATTCTAACACGCAGCTTGTTAAGGATTGTGCTGGGCACGTCTTTGTTAACCCATGGCGTCCATTTATTATTACTGACGATGTCGAGGTTGAAGACTGGAGCGGCACCCCTGCTTGGACAAGAAGCTGCAAGCTATACTGACCCATTGCCGCAGGCTTTAATCTTAACCTCCATCGTTATTAGCTTTGGCGTGACTTCGTTCTTCTTCGTTCTGGCTTATAGAGCGTATCAAGAACTAGGGACTGATGACATGGAGCAATTGAGGGGACGAGATGATGAGTAACTTAATTATATTTCCGCTGTTGATACCTCTGTTTACGGCGATCATTCTTATTTTCTTTAATAAACGAATCATGCTGCAGCGGTGGATTAGTGCTATAGGGGCCTTGGCGAATATCGTCGCAGCGCTGAACATGGTTTTAGCTGTAAAGAAAGACGGAATACATACCTTGTATATGAGTGGTTGGCTTCCTCCGTATGGTATTGTTTTTGTAGCGGATATGTTCGCCGCACTGTTAATTCTTACGACAACTATAATTGCCGCGGCGTGTTTGTTCTACGCGTTTGGAAGCATTGGGGAAGCTCGAGAAAAGCATTATTTTTACCCCTTGTTCCAGTTTCTGCTCGTTGGTGTGATTGGTTCATTTATTACAGGAGATATTTTTAACTTATTTGTTTGCTTTGAGGTCATGCTCATCGCATCATATGGCTTAATTGTATTGGGCGGAACGAAACTTCAGCTTAGGGAATCTCTAAAGTACATCCTAATCAATATTGTGTCGTCAACTTTGTTTGTAGCATCGGTAGCTTATTTATATGCAGTGGTTGGAACATTGAATATGGCACATTTATCGGTAAGGGTAGCTGAAGCGGGGCAGGGTGATATGTTAACCTTGATCTCGATGCTGTTCTTAATTGTATTCGGCTTGAAAGCAGGGCTATTCTTGTTCTATTGGCTCCCTGGGTCGTATGCAGCTCCCCCAACCGCTGTGATCGCACTATTCGGGGCATTGCTGACCAAGGTTGGAGTGTATGCTATCATCCGGACGTTCACGCTTATTTTTTATCATGATCCAGGCATTACACATACGCTAATTGGCTGGTTAGGTGCTATTACAATGATTTTGGGTGCCATAGGGGCTGTGGCGTATTTAGATGTCAACCGAATTCTGATTTATAACATCGTGGTTGCTGTTGGATTCTTAGCCTTCGGTTTAAGTGTGGCGAACATGGTCGCCTTCGAAGGGATCATCTTCTATTTGATTCATGACATGATCGTTAAGGCCTTGCTGTTCCTGTTAGGCGGTTCGTTGATATTAGCCAGCGGGACAGGGAAATTGAAGGAGATGGGCGGATTCATTAAGCGTTATCCGACTTTAGGCTGGATGTTCTTTGCTGCAGCTATGGCACTGGTCGGTGTTCCCCCATTGAGCGGGTTTATCGGTAAGTTGTTGACGATTCAAGGGGGTCTAGATGCAGGAGCGTATTTGCTTTCTGGTATAGGTTTAGGCTCTAGTTTGCTCGTGCTGTATTCTATGCTGCGGATATTTATGAGCAGTTTTTGGGGTGAGGCTAAGCCGACAACAGTGCAAACTGTGACATTCAAGCAGAGACTGCTCATCCCTTCAGCATGTCTGCTGTTCTTTGTTGTCATGTTAGGAGTTGGCGCTGAATGGGTATATCCATATGTATCACAAGCAGCCGAGGTACTGATTCAACCGCAGATTTATATTGATGCGGTGTTAAAGGGGTAGATAGCATGGCTTTTCAAATCATTCTTAATCTTATCATCGCTTTGGTCTGGATGCTGCTGCATAGTACGATCGATGCCTCAACATTTATCATAGGGTATTTGCTGGGTTTGTTGTTCATTTTCGGCTTGCGTGGGTTTTTCAATCAGCCTTTTTATTTGAAAAAGGTTTGGGCGATATGGAAATTGTTTGTGCTTTTTCTGAAGGAGCTCATACTGTCCAATATAACGGTGATCAAACATGTGCTAAAGCCTAAACTCAATATTAGGCCCGGCATTTTTGCATTGGAGACAGAGCTTAAGTCGAGCGGGGAAATTACTTTATTAGCCTCTTTAATTACCTTGACGCCAGGTACTTTAACTTTAGAGGTTTCGCCTGATCAGAAGACTTTATACATACACGCGATGGACATTGAAGATGCTGAAGAGCTTGTTCAGTCCATTAAAGACAGCTTTGAAAAGGCGATTATGGAGGTGACTCGATAATGCTGGATAACGTGTTAATACTCTCCTTAATTTTGATTTCGATCTCTATTCTCAGCTGTTTATATCGGGTGCTTAAAGGGCCATCCATGGCTGACCGGATTATTGCCCTCGATATCGTTGGTATTCATTTACTCTCAATGGTTGCTGTTATCTCTATTCTGATGCGTACGCAAGCTTATTTGGAAATTATTTTGTTGATTGGTATCCTAGCGTTCTTAGGAACGGTCGCATTTTCGAAATATATCGAGAAGGGAGTGGTGATTGAACATGATCGAAACGATCAGTGAAGTTGTCATCGGGCTCTTGGTGTTATTCGGCGCGATGCTAAGCCTCATTAGCGCATTTGGGTTGATTCGTTTGCCAGACGTTTATTTACGCTCACACGCTGCTACCAAAAGCACAACACTTGGTGTGATGAGTATATTATTGGCCGTATTGCTTTACTTCATGGTATTCGGAGAAAATACGAGCGGGCGCTTGCTGCTGGGGATTTTGTTCGTGTTCATTACGGCTCCGGTAGCAGGGCAAATGATCGGACGTGCGGCTTACCGCTCCGGAGTACCCTTGTGGAAGAAGAGCGTTCGAGACGATTTGAAGGACGTTGTTCATGGCGAACATTTGAAGCGTAAAAAGGAATTGTGAGGTAAGGCTGGGGCATAGAAAGGTCTGAAATACGACTTTTCTATGCCCCTTCTTCTGTGTCATACGAATGTTCATCATTGATAGGCTTTGAACGAAGTTTTTATATCGCTGCGCCGTTTATTACTGCTCCGATAATCAACATGATGACAAATACGACGAAACCAATGGAATTTAGGACAACACCAAGAATGGAGAAAAGTTTTTTACGCTGTTTTTGAAATAGTCCTATGATTCCCAGAATGAAGCCAATGAGGTTGAAGCCAATCGTTAGCAATACTAAGAAACTTGCAATGATGATACCTGGAGCAGAAGCCACAAATTCTTCCTCGGTCATACTAGCGCTGATGTTAGCAGCAGCATTCGCCGTTAGAATAAAGCTAATAATCAATAAAATGATACCGAGTATCGCTAAAACAAAAGAAGCGATCCCAAGCCCTGAATGCTTCACAGGTGTTATAGACAGTCCGTCAACCTCAGCATTTACAGGTGATTGATTATTCATTTCAATTCGTATTAACCACTTTCAGCAGCATGATATCTACATATTATCATGATAATTTCGCTTTTTCGCAAGCTCTCCTTTTCCTATAAAAAACATGAAGTTTTTCAAAACTATAAAATTTTTCGCGCAGATGAGTTGGTAAAGCCCTTAAAATAAGGTATCATTAGGTATATCTAACTATGCAGAAAGGTCGTGCCTTACATGTTTCGACTTTGGATAACTATAGGAAGCATTCATATGTTGCTTTCTGTAGCGCTCGGAGCTTTTGGTGCACATGGACTAGAGAATATTTTAAATGAACAAATGCTTGCAATTTACGACACAGGTGTTCAATATCATATGATGCATGCATTAGGAT
>CAYUSG010000083.1:0-16853 GCA_964447355.1 uncultured Paenibacillaceae bacterium | reverse complement strand
ATCTAGGAATTATCCTTATCGCTTTACGACATTGAAATGGTCTTGAATGAGCAGCCTATTCTGAGGAAAGGGGAGGCCGAGCTTCCAATAGCTAATCCCCCGCAATCCAAGCTCTCTTAATAAATTAAATTTAGCTTGAATACTGCGTGCATCTTCAAACCAGACCTTATGCGTCTTACCTTCATCATCAATATAGTTAAAGAAAGGCGCTTGGGCTCGATAATCGTATTGAATCCTTGCATTTTCTTGACGGGCTAATGCAATGGCTGCTTGAGGGCTTAAAGCCTTGGCATAGGGCCCTCCTGCTACATAAGGTAAAGTCCAATCATAGCCATAAAGGTTCTGTCCCATCATTATTTTATTAGCCGGCATCTCAGTGAGCGCATATTCAAGAACTTGGCGTACGGGGCCAATCGGCGAAACAGGCATGGGCGGTCCGCCGCTATAGCCCCATTCATACGTCATAATGACTACAAAATCAACGATTCTTCCATGTGCTGCGTAATCATGAGCTGTGTACCAGGCACCTGTCTGCTGCGCGCTTGTTTTGGGAGCCAGTGCCGTAGATATCAAGAACCCTTCTTGATGGATTCGGTCAGCGGCTTTGCGCAGGAACTGATTATATGCTTCGCGATCTTCTTCTCTGAGAAATTCAAGGTCAAAATGAATATCATTGAACCCCAGTTCATGTGCGGTTCGAATAATGTTATCAAGCAGATTGTCCTGGACTGTCGTATCATTTAGAATAATACGTCCCAGCTCGGAGCTGAATTGATCGTTCTCAAGATTCGTTACGACCATCATCAAGGTTACGTTGTGCTGATTGGCGATGCCTTGTAAATTATCTAGCGGCGGGGCCGTTAACGTCCCATCTCGATTAATCCTAAAGCTGAAAGGCGCTAAATAAGTAAGCAGGGGGGCCGCTTCTTCAGAAGCTGCAATGAGTTCTGGGGCGACCGTATCTCCCCTAGGTTCTACATAAGCATTAATTTCGGCATCTCGCTTTGGCCGCGGTGGAATGTACAGACGCGTTCCTACACTGAGCTGCTGGTTCATTGAAATTCCATTGACCTGGGCGAGTCTTTGAGCACTTAATCCGAATCTTCCGGCTATGGAATATAAACTGTCCCCCGGTTGAACCCAATAATAAGAGCCTTGAATAGGAATGACGACGGCTTGACCCACAACCAAGCTTTGTTCAACATCCAGTTCGTTAGCCTCGGCAATAGCCTCAATGGAAACATTGTAGGTTTGAGACAATCCATATAGTGACTGTCCCGGCTGTATGACGTGAATTTGCATAATAACCTCCTTGTAATCGTCAGAACTGTCCTCATACGCTTAATGTATGAACGATGTTTGATTTAGGTGTATGAATCAATTTCATCTTGTGCTATGAAGCTATTTATGAAATGGATTCATATGTCCTGTATCGATACAAAAGCCGCGTGATTCAGCGAGCAGCTGATTAATCACACGGCTTTTTACAGCAGGCTAAATTAAATTCACAACATGGATGACGTTGTCGGGTACAATCACCTTGATGATGTGCTGTTTCTTGTCATATTCCACTCGGCTATTGCCAATAGCCATGGAGGGTTCGCTCCCTAATCCATAGAAGATATCATCCGCAAGCGTACGTATGACCTCTTCCCGTTCTTCCGCAGCTAATGCTAACCAGTCATCAGATGTCATTTCAAACAGCGTATAACAATCTTTAATATGACTTAATGCAAAGACAAAATCAGCGATAATGTCGCGGTATTCTCGATTAAATTTGACTCCCATGCTGTCACGCTCCTTTGCTGGACCTTGAAATCCATCATAACAAATGTGGTTCCAAATAATCTAGTGGGGTAAGTATGACATGGAGGGCGAAGAAATAGGTAAGTAACATGCAGATATCAATTGAATGTATAGGAGTTGGAACAATTATGACTGTACAACTTATTTTAAATGAAATAATTAAGGAACTGAACGGGTTACCCGGCATTGCAGGGGTCGTTTTAGGAGGCTCAAGAGCAAGAGGCACTCATCACGCTGCTTCTGATATTGACATTGGAATATACTATGATGAATCGGAAGGTTTTAATGTCAACGACGTTAGCAGAGTTGCTGCTAAACTGGATGATGAGCATAGAGAGAATTTAGTTACATCTATAGGCGAATGGGGGGCTTGGATCAACGGCGGGGGATGGATTATTGTTCAAGGTTATCACGTTGATTTAATATTTCGTGATATTAATAGAGTGGAACAAGTCATAGGTGAATGCTTGTCAGGTCACGTTTCAACGCATTACCATGCTGGACATCCACATGCTTATCTAAATGTTATGTATATGGGTGAAGTGTCCATCTGCACCATACTGGATGACAAAACGAATCGAATTGCCACACTAAAATCCAAAACCATGCCATATCCAAAACCTTTAAAAGCTGCAATCATGGGCTACTTTATGTTCGAAGCTTCCTTTTCTTTAATGTTTGCAAAAGCTAATGTGGACAAAGATGATATTTCCTATGTTACAGGTCATTGCTATCGAACCATTTCATGCCTAAATCAAGTGTTATTTGCTTTGAATGAGCAATACTGTATCAATGAGAAAAAAGCAGTTCGCATGATTGACGGGTTTGATACAAAGCCGCAAGACTATAAGAAACGAATAGATAAAATGATCACACTACTATCTCCGAGTATAGATAGCACAAGTCAAGGGCTTGAAATACTTGAAGAACTTATATCTGAAACTGAGATGTTATTAAAGGGGAAATAAGCGCATTGCGAAAACAGAGGTAGAAAATGCTTTTGTAGCCCCCATATAGGATGCTATAATATATGAATTGAATTGTTGTTGTAGTTGGAATTAAGAATTAACTTGAATAAGAGGAGTATTGCGTTCATGAGTCTGTTAACGGTTGAAGATTTAAGCCATAGTTATGGCGGTAGAGTTTTATTTAAAGACGTTTCATTTCGATTGCTTGCAGGGGAGCATGTGGGATTAGTCGGTGCAAACGGTGTCGGCAAATCGACCCTGATGAACATATTAACAGGAAAGCTGCTAAAGGATGAGGGCAAGGTTGAGTGGACACCTAAAGTTGAGTATGGTTATCTGGACCAGCACTCTGAATTGACACCTGGCAAGACGATTAGGGATGTCCTCAAGGATGCATTCTTGCCTTTATTCGAACAAGAGCAGGAGCTGATGCTTATTTCGGAAAAGATGGCCAGTGCAGATCCTGACGAACTCGAGATTCTGCTTGAGCAGATGGGTGAAATCCAAGAACGATTGGATGCTAGCGGTTTCTATATGATCGACGTAAAGGTAGAAGAAACTGCGAACGGACTAGGGCTTGATGCGATTGGTCTGGATCGCGATGTAACCGCATTAAGCGGCGGACAGCGAACGAAGGTGCTGCTTGCCAAGTTATTACTTGAGAAGCCGACGGTGCTGTTATTGGATGAGCCCACGAACTATTTGGATGTGGAGCATATCCGTTGGTTAACAGATTATCTTCAGAATTATCCTTATGCCTTTATGCTGATTTCACATGATACTGATTTTATGAATCAAGTGGTGAATGTGATTTATCACTTGGAATTTTCCAAGCTGACTCGTTATTCAGCCAATTATGAAAAGTTCCTTCAGATGGCTGAGATGAACAAGAATCAGCACATTGATGCCTTTGAAAGGCAGCAGGAATTCATTAAGAAGCAAGAGGATTTCATTCAACGGAATAAGGCGCGGTATTCGACCTCAGGCCGGGCCAAGAGCCGTGAAAAGCAGTTAGCACGATTAGATCGTATTGATAAGCCTGAAGAAGCGATAAAACCTACATTCAGCTTTAAGGAATCCAGAGCGAGCGGGCGTACTATTTTCGAAGGAAAGGACCTTGAGATAGGCTACAATAAAGCGCTGCTTCCGAAAATGAATATGCTTATAGAACGAGGCGAGAAAATTGCGGTCGTCGGCTGCAACGGGGTAGGTAAATCCACGCTGTTAAAAACGATTCTCGGCAAAATCAAGCCATACAGCGGGAGCGTGTTCCTGGGCGATTTCTTGTTCCCGGAATATTTCGAACAGGAAGTAAAGGCGGAGCATCTCACTCCCATTGATGATGTGTGGAATGCATTTCCTCATATGAATCAGCATGAGGTCAGAGGGGCGCTTGCACGATGCGGATTGAAGAATGAGCATATTACACGTCCGCTCGCTCGGTTAAGCGGGGGAGAACAAGCCAAGGTACGCTTATGTAAGCTGATGATGAACGAAAGCAACTGGTTGCTTCTTGATGAACCAACGAACCACTTGGACGTTGTTGCGAAGGAAGAATTGCAACGTGCCTTGAAAGCATATAAAGGTACCATTATACTAGTCTGCCATGAACCTGAGTTCTATGAAGGTTGGGTTACGAAGGTTTGGAACGTGGAAGAATGGTCTTTACAGCAAGCATAAGTACTGGAAATTGATTAAGAATCCAGAAGGGTGCATCATGCCGTTCTGGATTCTTTTTAAAGTCAGGAGGGAGCTAAGTGAACTTGCCCATTGATGGAGTACTCCCTAAGTTAAAGCGTGGGCTTAGCTTGCGATGTAACGTTGTGCTCGCAGCTGCACCGGGTGCAGGTAAAACAACAAAGGTACCGCTCGCTTTCATCGATGAGCCGTGGCTGAACGGCAAGAAAATATTAATCTTAGAGCCGCGGCGTTTAGCAGCCAGAACTGCTGCGCAATATATGGCTAAGCAGCTCGGTGAACGCGTTGGAGAAATCGTCGGTTACCGCCTGCGGCATGAAACTCAGATCAGTGACCGTACTAAAATTGAAGTTATAACTGAGGGGATTTTAACGCGCATGCTGCAGACCGATCCTTCCCTTGAAGGGATAGGGATGGTTATATTTGACGAATTTCACGAACGCAGTATTCACGCTGATCTTGGATTAGCACTGTGTTTGCAATCACAGGAGATCTTTCGCGATGACCTGAGGCTGCTCGTTATGTCTGCCACGATGAATGAAGAAGCTGTAGCTCGGTTGCTTGGTGATGCGCCTGTTATCCGAAGTGAAGGCAAGGCTTATCCCGTCGAGCTTCGTTACTTGGAACAAATGACAACAAACCCCATTGAGCTCACCGTTGTTCATCTCATCTTAGAAGCCTTATCCCATCATGAAGGCGATATACTTGTCTTCTTACCTGGTGCAAGGGAGATTCAGCAGGTTGAACATGTGTTGCAATCTCATGTGAATGCAATGAAAGACGTTCAGATCTATGCGTTATTCGGGAGCTTATCGGTGGAACAGCAAGACCTAGCCGTAGCTCCAAGTCGAGAGGGACAGCGTAAGATTGTGCTGGCTACGAATATAGCTGAAACCAGCCTTACAATTGAAGGCGTGCGTGTAGTAGTGGACAGCGGGCTGCAGAAAGTAGCTAGATTCTCAACGCGTACCGGCTTAACACGATTGGAAACGGTTTCAATTTCTCGTGATTCAGCAGATCAGCGTGCCGGCAGAGCAGGAAGATTAGCCCCGGGCGTTTGTTACAGGTGTTGGTCTCTAGAAGAAGAGCGATTAATGCAGCCGCATCGTACGGCAGAAATATTAGAAGCTGATTTATCGGGATTAAAATTGGAGCTTGCGATGTGGGGTGTAACCGATGCGCATGAGTTAAGCTGGATTGACCCGCCGCCCAAGCATGCGATCAAGCAAGCTGAAACACTCTTGGTTTTGTTAGGCGCTTTAGATGGACAAGGCGTGATCACTGCACATGGGCAACAAATGGTAAGGCTGCCTGCAGCACCTCGGCTTGCGCATATGCTGCTGTCAGCTGAACAGCACGGATATGGCGAGCTCGCTTGTTACCTAAGTGCCTTAATCGGTGAGAAAGAAATGTTCAGAGATCGTCAATTAGCCAAACATGCGGATATTCAAACAAGAATTGATGTTCTATCAGACTATTTAGCTGCGGGAAAGGTTAGCCGCTATAGTGATTCACAAGTGGATCTTATGCTGATCAATCGAATAAAGAGAGATGCATTGCAATTAGAGCAGCATCTGAATCGATTAAAGGACGTGCGGCAATTACAAAGGAGTCGGTCTGAACAACGCACGCATTCCGTTCGGCTAAGTGAACCTCAGAATGATCGTCATCTCGCACTGCTGGAGCAGTTCAAGCTATCGGGCACCGATCACATCACAGGCCTCCTTCTTAGTTATGCTTTCCCTGATCGCATAGCCCAGAAACGTCCAGATGGGCGGTATTTGTTAGCTAATGGACGCGGGGCGATATTACACGCATCTGATAATCAATGGAGCAGACCCCCTTACGTGGTTGCGGTTGAAGTGGAGGATCATGGGGTTGACAGCAGCCTGTTATTAGCAGCTGAAATTAAGGAATCTGACTTGTATAAGCATCGAAGTGATCTAATGACATCAGAACCCTACTATGGCTGGGACCGTGAGAGCGAAAGTGTTCGCGTAAGTCAGCGATGGTCTATTGGAGCCATTGTGATGAAAGCACAACCCTTGCAACAGGCCGATCCGAATCGAATATTGGAAGTCTTATTAGATGCAATTCAAGGGTTAGGCTTAAACGTGCTAAATTGGAATAAACCCGCTAAACAGCTGCTGCAGCGTATGCGATTTATGCATAGCATAGACACAGACTTTCCTGACGTTTCTGATGTCGTATTGCTGAGTCAACTTAGGGACTGGCTTGGGCCACATTTATATGGTATAAAGTCATTGCAGCAAGTCAAAGCGCTTAACCTTTGCGACATCCTTAAATCGATGCTGAGCTGGGAACAGCTACAACAGTTGGAGACGGAAGCCCCCGTGTTTGTTCAAGTCCCAAGCGGATCGAGAATACCTGTCCAATATGATGCTATCCATGCACCTTATATTGCAGTAAGATTGCAGGAATGCTTTGGATTAACCCGTACCCCAACGGTTGGAAAGGGACGTGTACCGTTAACCCTTCATTTATTATCACCCGCTCAACGCCCGATTCAAATTACTCGGGATTTAGAGAGCTTTTGGAAGGGGACTTATTACGAAGTGAAAAAAGACCTAAAGGGCAGATATCCGAAGCATTATTGGCCGGATGATCCGTTTCAGGCTGTTCCAACACGGCGAGTTCGTCCGAATGCATGAGGTTTAACTTGATATTCAACAAGAGTTTGATAAGATAGAAGGCGTATTCGTATTTTATAGAAAATATTGATAAAAGGCGGTTGTTCTTATTTATGATTAGTACTGAACGCATTACCTTAAGATATGGCAGCAGGGCATTATTCGAAGATGTAACGATTAAATTCACTCCGGAAAACTGTTACGGCTTAATCGGCGCGAACGGAGCAGGGAAATCTACGTTCCTCAAAATATTATCAGGCGAAATTGAGCCGAACAGCGGGTTTGTTCATATTACACCCGGCGAACGCATTGCAGTTTTAAAGCAAAATCATTTCGCTTATGATGAATATCCAGTACTGGAAACGGTCATTATGGGCCATGAAAAGCTGTATTCGATCATGAAAGAGAAGGATGCGATCTATGCTAAAGCTGAATTCTCGGATGAGGATGGCATGCGTGCAGCCGAATTAGAAGGTGAGTTCGCAGAATTAAATGGTTGGGAAGCGGAGTCTGAAGCGGCAGAGCTGTTAATTGGCTTAGGGATTCCTAAAGATATGCATGATCAGCCCATGAAAGATTTAGATGGCAGCATTAAGGTCCGCATATTATTAGCGCAAGCGTTATTCGGCAATCCGAATATTCTGCTGCTGGATGAGCCGACGAACCATTTGGATCTCGAGTCGATTAGCTGGCTGGAGAATTTCTTAGGAAAATATGAAGGGACCGTTATCGTTGTATCCCATGACCGTCACTTCTTAAACCAAGTGTGTACACATATTGCGGATATTGATTTTGGTAAAATTCAAATGTATGTCGGTAACTATGATTTCTGGTATGAATCCAGTCAGCTAGCACTCCAGCTCCAGAAGGAATCCAATAAACGGGTTGAAGAAAAACGTAAGGACCTTGAAGAATTTATTCGCAGATTTAGCGCGAATGCTTCCAAGTCCAAGCAAGCTACCTCACGTAAGAAGATGTTGGAGAAGTTAACGCTGGAGGACATTAAACCGTCCAGCCGAAAATATCCGTACATTAACTTCAAATCAGAGCGTGAAGCGGGTAAACAAATTCTTCTCATCGAGAACCTCACGAAATCAATCGAAGGCGAAAAAATATTGGATCGCTTCACCCTTACGGTGAATAAAGGCGATAAAATTGCCTTGGTAGGACCAAACGGTACTGCAAAATCGGTTTTATTCGATATCCTAGCGGGTAAGACAGAACCCGATGAAGGGACGTATTCATGGGGTGTGACGACCACACAGGCTTATTTCCCTAAAGATAATTCGGAGTACTTCGATTCGGATACCAATTTAGTAGATTGGCTGCGCCAATATTCGAAGGACCCAGATGAAACCTTCGTTCGCGGATTCCTAGGACGCATGCTGTTCTCTGGGGAAGAAGCTTTGAAGAAAGTCAACGTGTTATCAGGTGGAGAGCGTGTTCGCTGCATGTTATCCATGATGATGCTGCTTGGACCTAACGTATTAATGCTGGATGAACCGACGAACCATTTAGATTTGGAATCCATTACAGCACTGAACAATGGGCTAATTGCATTCGATGGTACGATGCTGTTCACATCTCATGACCATCAATTCGTCCAAACGATTGCAAATCGCATTATCGAGATCGGTCCTAACGGTGCGGTCATCGATAAAATTTCAACATTCGATGAATATCTGGATAACCCAGATGTGAAGAAATGGAGAAGCGAGGTTTACGCTTCCTAGCAATGTAACTGTTATGTTCGCATCTTATACATGTTAAATCGAAGGCGTATGGCAACCATACGTCTTTTGTTTGTCAGACTACTTTCTATGTTTCAGGGGGACATTGGATGGATTTTTCGGTTAAACATTTAGCCTTTTTCGTCATACAACTGGACAATACAGATTCGTCGTCAAAGCAGTATAAGCATTTTCAAACATTAGATGAAGCAGCGTATGACGAAAGTGAAGTTAAGGATTTTCTAAAAGGGGAGTTCGCGCGTATCGCCAAACGTAAAGTTGAACGGTATCCTTCAGCGGAACAAATTCCGACCAAGTTAGGTTTCTTTATAGTGGAGCCAGGGCACGAATTAACGAGTAACCCGAATTATAACTTGTTTCAACGGATTCGTAATGCTGAGGATATGGACACATTTAACAGGGAATGCGAAGAATTAGTAGACACGTACATGAATACAAGTGCAGTGCGTGGCGGGGCCTTTATTATTGTTCAAGCGAAGCTTAGCAAATACTTTGATGAACCGTTTGTTTTTATTCTAAAATGTGATTTCGAGCAGAAGATTGCTAGAATCTCCGATGAACGCAGCTTAATCCACCAAGTAGAGATGGCCATCAGTGCCAAGAATATGAAATCGATTATGTACCCATTCATGCCAGAGGAAGGGGTACTTGAAGAAAGTGAGCTCAAAATTCATCAAGCGTCACATGCCCGGTACTTCGAAGATTTCCTGAAATTCGTCTCCTATGAAAAATCGGTACCACAAATTGTTGGCGATCAAATGATTGGGATGGTACAGCAATACTTGGAAGATAAATGGCAGGGAACGGAAAGTGAAGAACGTGCTCAGGAAGAGCAAGATTACGAGGTCTGGGCTGCAAGTGAAAAGCGGGAGCTTCAACAAAAATGGGAGCATCAGCAGGTGCTTCAGGCCGCAGAAACACTTATTATGCATAAAGAAGATCTCGATTTGAAATTAAAGCTGGATGATATAACGGTCAAAGGAAAGCTTGTCGATTATGGGGACAAACTTCACATAGCAACTTTTAACGGACGTTACGTCATATTGATCGAGGGGGATCAATTTCAATTCGATAAGGGGATGTCACCTGTCGAACTGCTTCATCCTGAGCCGCTGGAGCATGTTGTAGAACGAATGAAACAGAAGCCGCAAGCTTCGGAGTTGCAGCCTCCGATACAGACTGAAAGCAGCGATGAAGATGCGCCGCCTTGGGATGAATAACAGATAGAGCAGGTATGAAAATAAAAGAGCTGAAATAAGGAACGTAAGACATAAAGGTGCGGTAAAGGAAGTGAAAGTGACACAGGAGAGAGGAAGGGATCAAATGACTCAGAATGTAGTTGAGTACCAATTAGGGACGATTACTAATATTCAAGACTTAGGTGAAGGCACTAGAGTGTGTCTAGATTTCGTTGATGGGTTAGACGAGGTTGAAGGGCTGTTGATCGGGAATACAGGTCATGGTTATATGTTAGTTCTTGCAGAGACTCGAACAACGAAGACGTATCCGCCTCGGCCTTTCCGTGTTAACGGAGGAGCGCTTCATCAATACGTTTATGTTGACGGCCAGACGAAATATTTAAGTGAGCTGGAACCGGGAATGAAGCTTAACGTTTATTCACCATATGGTTTCAGGGAAGTAGCAATTGGAAGAGTGAAGCTGGAGAAGCGACCCCTTAAACGAATTGCATTACAGTGCGAGAACTTGCAGCTTTCCATAACGATTCAGGACTCTGACAGCGTATTTGTAATGGGTTCTGAAGGACGCGTACGATCCGCTGTGGAACTGCAGGAAGGAGACCAGCTCTTATGCATGCCTGATCAAGCGGGGCGCCATCTCGGTCAGCCGCGTGAAGGTTACATTATTGAGAAATAACCAGTTATGACTGAAAAGGGGGAGGGACATCCGAGCCGTAAGATTTCGGCATATTGGATGTCCTTCAATTCTTGAATTGAGGCCTAGTATCGAAGGTGTCTAACCATTTAAGCTGTTATTTAAGCTTTTCGACATAAGTGCGGAGCATCTCTTCTGTGACCATTTGCCGTGTAGGCGAAATGCCTTGTTTCGCATGAAGATTGATGTCGGCAGTCACCTGGTTAATTTCAGAAACAGAGAAGGGAAGACCCGCTTTACATGCCTCGATTGCCCGTTCTATGGCAGCCTCGCGCTGGGCATCGAGTTGGAGAAATTTAGCTATATGCTGATGTTGATTATCCGAATGCTTACTAATATCTTTATGAACACTCATTATTCCATTCGCTCCTATTCAAAAATGTCTAAATTATAGTAACATACCCTAGAGCATATGAAAACAATTAGAAAAAAACTCCCCGAAGGGAGTTAGAATGTGAAAGCTGTGCTCCGAAAGAAACTTTACTTATAACATCAGGAAGTATACGTTTTGAACGCGAGTTCAACCTTCCTGATGTTTCAAGAAAAGTTACAAGAAAAGCACGAATGCCCATCGTTGTTATACTTCGAAAGAAGCTTTACTTATTCTTACCGTGCTTTTCTTTTAGTTCCTCTAAAATTGCAATGAATTCTTCCTTGCTTGGAATAACCCTTCTCATAACAAACCCTCCAACGCTTTTTAGTTGATTACTATGAATCCAATTCATAAATAGCACTTCAGCACACTTTAACACTCTATATAGATGCATCGTATATTTAATAACCCATATAGTGAGCGTTAAAGCTTCATTGCGCAATATGAAATTGATTTCTATGTATTTTCGATACTATTATACTAGATTTGATCTGGCTTTGAGCGTGGTAATATGTGTTAAGGCCCAGGTTGCGATCTAGGTGAGTTGCGTTGTATAGGTTGATGTATCAAGCTCAAGCAGCAAAGGTGAGAAGTCTGTTTCAGTATATAACGTTAATTCATGCATCGCTCTTGTACAAGCGGTATAGAATAAACGGCGATCTGTTTCTGCGCCGAACACTGAAGACGAACAATCGAATACCATTACCGCTTCAAACTCAACGCCTTTAGCTAAATACACGGGTAGGACAACCACACCTTTCTCAAATGACGGCGTAGTTTTCGTTACATACTTGAGTTCAATCCATGGATTGAGGCTGTTGTACGCCTGCAAGCTTTCCTGAGCTGTCTTACATATAACTGCTATAGAATGAAAACCTTGCCGCTGTAAGGTTTGGATCTGCTTAACGATTCGCGCTATTTTATCCTCGTAAGAGGTGCATTGAATGATTTGGGGTTTTGAACCGTGACGCTCAAACGGTTCGATCGCGTACCCTGAATCGATGAGCAAGCCTTTGCTAAATTGTACAATTTCGTAAGTGGAACGGTAGCTTTGTTTTAATTGTATGTACTCGGTTTCGTCTTTGCCATACAGCTCTATTAATGGATTGAAGTTTTGCAGCGCATCGGCATGGCCATAAATGCCCTGATTAATATCACCTAATACGGTTAGCTGACTGATCGGGAACAACCTTTTAATATATTCATATTGGAAAGGGGAGTAGTCTTGGGCTTCGTCAACGAACACGTGTCTTACGCTAAGGTTACTTCTGAATCCCTCGATCAAATCCTTGAAATATAAAAAGGGGGTAGTATCCTCATAGGGAATGACGCGGTCTTTAAGTCGATTCGTCGTCTGAACACAAATGTGCTCCCAGTGAGCAGGCAGACGGATGCCTTGTAGAACATACGGGTTGATGGCATCTGGTGTACTAAATAATTGACGGTACATTGCAAATACAGGGATGAACTTTAAGGCTTTCACTTGTTTACGTAAGGACTTAAACTTCTGTTTCACTACGAAACGTGAGAGCAGCTCTGTTTCTCGGTCGAAATCATCAAAGGTTGTTCCTTTACCACGATTTTGCTTCCGCAGTTTGCGGTAAATGCTCTGGTATGTTTCATTGTCCAGAAGATCAAGTTCAGCTTGAACCCAGTCCTCTTGCCATTCGTGCTCCTCCCAGTCCTTCAACTTATCAAGCATCCATTGCTTAAGCTGTTCAAGCCGCGCTAACCAACGAGCATCTAAACGATAGAAGTGCTCCTTGATTTGCTCCTTTGAGATGATGACTTTTCCTCGAAACTTAATGTTTTTGAATTCCATCCCGTTTTTTTCTAGAGAAGCTTTATACTGATCGATGATGTTCATAAACGCTGTAGTTGCTTTAAATGCAATGCCCTGCCGTCTAGCTTCGAGTTCAGTTTGATCTTTCGAAGTATACAGCATCTCTAATTGATCAAAAGGATCTTCCAATTGATACATTCGGCCGATCCGATGCTCTAAATAGTCTTGAAACGTCGTTTGCTGCATATTGTCTTCACCAAGCTCAGGAAGCACTGTTGAGACATAGCTGTTAAACATCGGGTTGGGTGAGAATAAAACGAGCTGATCGGCTTGAATGATTCCGCGGTAGCGGTAAAGCAGGTAAGCAGCTCTTTGTAATGCCGCTGAGGTTTTGCCGCTTCCAGCAGCCCCTTGAACAATCAATAATTTGCCTCGTTCATTTCGGATAATACGATTCTGCTCTTGTTGAATCGTAGCAACGATGGTTTTCATATGTGTATTGGCATTCCCGCTTAGCACTTCTTTCAACAGCTCGTCACCAATCGTAATTCCCGTATCAAATAATGCATGGATGCGTTTATGGCGAATGATAAATTGACGTTTTAGTTTGATCTCACCTTTAATGATGTCTTCCGGTGTTTCGTATGCTGCGGGTCCGGGTCCGTAATCATAATACAAGCTGGAGACGGGGGCTCGCCAATCATAAATCAGGAAGCTCATCCCATCTTCTGAAGGTAAGGATGTAATGCCAATATACAGCGATTCTGTGTTGTCTGAGCCTGATTCTTGAAAATCAATACGGCCAAAATAAGGCGCTTGTTCCAGTTTGGTGAGCTTCTTCAATTGACTCTCCATGTGACGATGAGTGCGCTCTTGTTCGGACAGGACTTCAGCTTGCTGCTTCATACTGGCATAGGTTTCGATGAGATCATCTGGATTATCCAAATTGACGGTGACATCATCCCAGAAGTGTTGGCGAATGGATACGACTTGTGTTTTTACTTTGCCAAGCTGTGTCTCTAAATGTTCAATTTGAGAGCTGATTAGCTGAGTTATATCGTTGACTCTTGCTTGTTCTTCTTTCCAATTCTGATCTTGATCGATCATGGCTTTCACCTCTTATTTGACAAGTTCAGTCCACTTTGATATAATTAACTTATAAATGTAAACGCAACGCCCAGAGAGGGCGTTTTTTTTATGCAGACAGATAGTTCAATATTAGCATGCAGTTGAGATTGGTTCAATATGTGAATTTACAAAATTCTAATATCATATTGCAGCATTTGCAGCATTTTCATACAACAAGCCGTTTTCCGCCAACCGGAAAACGGCTTGTTGTATGTGTGCGACATCATCTTAAGGATTATTGGAATGCTGCTTTGTTGGCAGTTGTGAAGAGGGCGTTTTTTTGCCTTGCTGTCGGCGGTTTTTCTCATCCTTGGCTTGTTTTGAATGAATATCAGCTACAAATTGTTCGGTACTTTCCATTAATATTGCAACCTCCTACAGGATATCTCTAGTCGAATTTAGCATGCCGAGCAAAGCGATTTATTATTCGTCATTTAATGGGGGAGAAAAAGATTTGACTTCAAATGATGTCTTGTTTTATAATAAATCTTGAATTCAAGATAAATTCTAGCTGGGCCGAGAAGTAGTTTTAATTTTTTGGATATATATCTTGAATTCGAGATAATAGTAACAATGTTTAAATCGTGTGTATTAAGCACACAATAGGGTTTGGAAAGGATGGACGTTCATGATTGAAGTGTTCAAAGCGGATTCCAGATATAAAGCAGACCATGGCTGGTTGAAAAGTCATTTCAGTTTCTCGTTCGCTGATTATTATGACCCCAACAATATAGGCTTTGGTCCGTTAAGAGTGCTTAATGATGATAGTGTTCAAGCGGGTCGGGGGTTTGGCATGCATCCCCACAAAGATATGGAGATTGTATCCATTGTATTAGACGGACAATTGCAGCATCGTGACAGTTATGGGCATACCGCAACGACTACTTATGGGGGCATTCAGAGAATGTCAGCGGGTACTGGCATTATGCATTCGGAAATGAATCCTTCTGAGACGGATACGGTATCATTCTTGCAAATTTGGTTCATGCCGCAGGAGCGTGGTATTGAACCCAGCTATGAACAGACCGAATTTCCAATAGCAAAGCTTAAGAATCATCTGCTCCCAGTCGTGTCACAAGCAGGTCACAAAGCAGGTGAAATAGCGTACATCCATCAAGATCTTACGCTTTACTTATCTGAGCTAGAGGCAAGCCAGAGCTTAAGCTTTACACAACCAGAGGGTCGGAGGATGTTCTTATTCGTGATTGAGGGCGAGGTTCTCGTGAATCACGATGTTGCTTTAGCAAGTCGGGATTCTGCAAGGATTACTGAAACTGCCACGTTAAACCTTCAAACGACAAGCGGTGCGCGGCTCATGCTTATTGATTTACCTTGAGATGGGCACCCATTCCATAATGCACAATGAATTGACTATTTATGAAAATGATTCATGGATGTAATGGATACCTTAGAAACAATTTTAAAGCCTAATGGTTTTGAAGTTGATTCATACATTGAAAACATAATTCGGAAGGGGAACGATGTAATGAGTAACATTAAATTAGCAGTCATTTATTACAGCTCTACAGGAACTAACTATCAACTTGCAAAGTGGGCTGAGGAAGGTGCAAAAGCTGCGGGTGCTGAAGTTAAAGTGCTGAAGGTAGCTGAAACAGCTCCGCAAGGGGCAATTGATTCTAATCCAGCTTGGAAAGCCCATGTTGAGGCTACAGCCAGCGTACCGGAGGTTACATTAGACGATCTGGAATGGGCGGATGCTGTTATCTTTAGTGTGCCGACACGTTTTGGCAACTTGCCGGCTCAGTTCAAAGCCTTCCTGGATACAACTGGCGGTCTATGGTTCAATGGCAAATTAGTTAATAAAGTGGTGAGCGCTATGTCTTCTGCGAGCAATCTTCATGGCGGCCATGAACAGACGATCTTATCACTTTACACGACAATGCATCATTGGGGCGCAATCGTTGCTTCACCAGGTTATACGGATCCAGTCACTTTTGCCGCAGGGGGGAACCCATACGGAACAAGTGTAACAGTTAACCAAGAAGGGAAAATGGTCGAGGATGTAAAGGATGCAGTCCTGCATCAGGCGAAACGCACTGTGACAGTAGCTGGTTGGGTTAAGAAGGGTCAAGCCTAATCTATTCCTGCCTTCTCCTAACAACAGATAACCCCTAAGATGGGATTCGTTCCTATCTCAGGGGTTAATTCACTCTGAATCTTCTCTTGGAATAAAGTCGAAAATATCACCCGATTCAAATGAGTCAATGAGACGTCCAAGCCAGCGATAGTAGGCTAGGGCGTTTTTTATTTTTTCTGTGTCCTGCGCCAAGATGTTTACAACAGGGTCGTTATCCGAGCATTCCTCTTGCAGTTGATGAATTTCCTTTAGGGATTTCTTCAGCGCATTCATGTTTTGTTCGGCAGATCGGCGCCATTTAATTGAGAAATAGTCTACAAAGGTTTGATACCAATCCAACTCAGCCTCATAAAGATCCTTTCGTGATCCTTTTCCCCATACCTTGTGAACCATTTTTAAATCGGTTAACGTTCGCATTCCAGTGCTCATGCTCGTTTTACTCATGCCCATGGTTTGTCCCATGTCGTCTAAGGTTACTGGATTTGAGCTGAAATACATATTCCCATATAAATGACCTATAGACAATGTAATGCCGTATAGATCCATATTCTTTCCAATCGATTCAATCACACGTTGGCGAGCTTTCTGTAAAGCGAGAGCCTGCTGTTCTGTCATACCTTGAATTTCATCCATGTTAAGCCTCCCCAGGGCTATCATCCAAATAATAACAATACTTAAAACATTCTATTAAAGATAGATTAGCC
>CAYUSG010000082.1:0-16981 GCA_964447355.1 uncultured Paenibacillaceae bacterium | reverse complement strand
GTTTATAGTAGTTTTGATAGATATTTAAGAAAAAAGGCAAAACCGATCGAAAGACGGCGACGCAAAGCCATGGGTCTTCCGAACCGTATGATACGTTTCGATGATAGCCAGGTTGCTTCTATTTAAGAGAGTTGTGATTGAAAACTCCTGAAGCCCTATTGGCTCAGGAGTTTTTTTGTCTTAAAAACAATCGAACAAAAGGAGGTACATCATTTGTACAAGCGTATGAGATGGATTTCATTCCTACTAAGTAGTGTCCTATTGTTGGGTATTGTACTGTCTCCGTGGATTAATCTAAATACAAAAGTGTATGCGGAGCAAGAGGATCATATCCTAGTAAACTTTCATCCTAGTCATAGTACATCAGCTGAAGGGTACTTGAGCGATATAGGGCAGGTCTTCGGTGATAGAGGCGATTACACATACGGATGGAATATAGACCATTCAGAGCAAGCTGTAGGACAGAAACAACCCACAGATTCCATTAACGATACAAGCCTATTATTTTTGGATTCGGGTGTTTGGGAGATTGGCGTGCCCGAAGGTTACTATGATATCGCCGTCACGGTTGGCGATGCTGTTTATGACACCAATAATACATTGTATATTGAGGACTTGAATGTTTTGAGTGGTCATGAATTAGCTGCAGGACATCATAGTACTGTTACACAAACAGTTCAAGTACAGGATGGAAAGCTTTCAATCAGTTCAGATGATGAAAGCTATACCGCAATAAATGCAGTTAGTATTATGAAAAATCTCATTTTGGAAGATAAGATTCCGCCAACCACTCCTGCAAATGTAAGAGTTAGTCAAGTAACGGACAGAGATGTGGTTATCGAATGGGACAGTTCCTATGATGCTCAGGGAGTGACCGAGTATATCATTTATAAAGATGATGTTGAGGTTTCAACGGTTACTGGGGATGTGTACTATCACGATATCGAAGTAACGCCGCAGTCGATATATACCTATCAGGTTGCTGCCCAAGATAATGCAGGGAATCGTTCAATTTTGAGTTCGCCAGTGCAAGTAATTGTACCAACACCTAATGGTAACGGCAGGGGATTGGTTGCAGAATATTATAGTGGCACTGATTTTGACGAATTTATATTTTCAAGATTGGACCCTAGCATAGAGTTCGACTGGGGCGGAGGCGCCCCTGACGCTCGGTTGAATAAAGATAACTTTTCAATTAGATGGAAGGGTAAGGTTGAACCGCGTTACAGCCAAACGTATACCTTTTATACGGAAACACATGGCGGTGTGAGACTTTGGATTGATGAACAATTAATTATTGATCAATGGAATGCTAATGGCATGGAGAAGGAGCAAGCAAGTATAAGTCTCGTTGCAGGTACATCCTACGATATAGTGATGGAATATGAAGATCATAAAGGATCAGCACAAGCAAGATTATATTGGTCTAGTTTAAGCCAAGGCAAGCAGATTATTCCACAAAGCCAGTTGAATCCACCTTATATTCCGCCAGCACCCGGCAATATCCAAACAGATGCAGCGAGTCATTCTATAACTATAAGTTGGGACGCGGTTGAGGGTGCAACTGGATATGAAATAGAAGCTAACGACAAGATCATAAGTGTAGAAGATCAATTATCGTATACACTTTCGAATCTGCCACCGGGCACTGAACACCGATTCCGCGTTCGTTCTTGTTTACCTGAGTTCGCAGGTGATTGGAGCGAAGTTGTTATTGCTGCAACGAAGATATCCATTCCGGGTAACGTACAAGCAAATCCTAGCGGATCACAAATAATAGTAACTTGGGATACTGTTGAACTGGCTGAGGGTTACGACATTGAAGTGGATGGCACAGTCATACATAACGGTAATTCAACAACATTCCTTCATGACGAATTAATGCCTAATACGGAGCATACCTACAGGGTTCGTGCTACTAATCAAGTCACATCAAGTGATTGGAGTCCTTTAATTAAGAAGACAGTGCTTTCCGATGTCCCAACCAATCTTGAAGCGGCAGCTACAAGCACCACCATTATACTAACTTGGGATGGCGTGTTCGGGGCTGATGCCTATGACATTGAAATAGATGGGAACATACAGCACATTGCACTGCAAACTGAATACGCTCACGAAGGTTTGACACCTAATACTAGACACGCTTATCGTGTTAGAGCCATTGTTGACGGTGAATCAGGTGAGTGGAGTGCAATGATATATAAAAATACATTGCCAGAGGCAGGCAGTGGCGTTGGTTTGAAGGGTGAATATTTTGACAGCACCGAATTATCAGACCTGCAAACAACACGAATTGATCAGAATATTGATTTCGACTGGAAGAATAAATCCCCCGCAGACGGGGTGAACAACAAAGAATATTCGATTAGATGGACAGGGCAAATCGAAGCTTTATTTAGTGAGGAGTATACCTTTACAACTGAGGCGCATGGCGGGGTAAGATTATGGATCGATGACACATTGATCATTAATGATTGGGATGCACACTCCAATCGAGTGCAGAGCGGACAACTGAATCTAGAAGCAGGTAAACGTTATGACATCATTGTGGAGTATAGAGAAACGAATGGCGCTTCTCGCATCAAGTTGTTATGGGAAAGCGCTTCTCAAGGCAGGGATGTTATTCCCAGCACATTACTTTATCCAATAGGAGTTCCAGGTGATATATCAACGACGGGCACGGAGACAACAATAGAGGTTCAATGGAATGCAGTATCATTTGCCGAGGATTACGACATTGAAGTAGATGGCGAGGTGATCCATGCAGGGGCAAAAACCAGTTATACACATGACGACCTTATGCCGGGCACGATGCATGCTTACCGTGTACGTGCAAATAACGGAATCGTCATAGGAGAGTGGAGCACAACTTACACCGAGACAACCCAATTATCTAATACTTCAATAGATGAGATGGAAGTCACTGAGGACACAATTGTTGTAGAGTGGAGTCCTGTGTTGGGAGCCACGCAATATGATATTGAGGTAGACGGCACGATTATCAATAATGGAGATCATGTCTCATATACGCATTCCGATTTGTTATCAGGAACCGAACACAGCTATAGAGTAAGACCAAGAACGAATGTAGTTACTGGAGATTGGACGCCTATTGCTAAGAAGTGGACCTTACCGGGAGTACCTGAGAATATAACTATTACGCCCGAAAGTCATGCATTGAATTTAACATGGAGTGAAGTGCGGGGGGCAACCCATTACGAGATAGAATCGAATCGCACCATCATTACAATTGGCAACGTCACGCATTATACAGAGAGTGGACTGAACTCCAATACACCGTATACCTACAAGGTTAGGGCGAAAAATACGAGTGGGGTTGGACAGTGGAGTGCTATAGCTGCACAAACAACATTGCCTAGCATTCCTAAGAATTTAAGAGGAGAACCTACGGATCATTCAATAGTTCTAAACTGGGATCTTTCCGCTGGCGCGGTTGCCTATGATTTGGAGATAGATGGGAACATAATCACTTCGATTGACGGTTCGTCGTATGTACACGACGGTCTTGAACCTAATAACATCTATTCCTATCGAATTAGAGCAACACATGAGAATGGTACAAGTGATTGGAGTTCGGTTATAAACATTAAGACCTTACCGCAGGTTCCTAAGAATATTAGCACCTCTGTTACCGACAACGAGGTTATCATCACTTGGGATGCTGTATTAGGTGCGACAGGGTATGACATCGAGATGGACGGTGTGATAAGGGATAACGGATCAGCCAGAGGTTACACGCACCGTAATCTAGAATCTGGATCAGAGCACACTTATAGAGTTCGTTCTAGAAATGAAGAACGTGTTAGTCATTGGAGTGAGCCGATTAACGTTACGACTTTACCTACCACTCCATCCAATATCACAGCAACCTCAACAAGAAATGACATAGTAGTGTCTTGGGATACTGTTCTAGGAGCTTCAAGCTACGAGATAGAAGTGGATGGGACGATTCACCATAACGGTTTAAATTCGACTTATAAACATTCTAATCTAGTTCCGAACTCAAAACATACTTATCGGGTTAGAGCAACGAATAAGGGAGGAGCAGGTGAATGGAGTGAGGAGATAACCATTGAAACTTTGTTCGACATCCCTAGCAACCTTGAAGCTGTTTCCACTAGCGAGTCTATAACATTATCCTGGGATTCTGTTGACGGGGCAAGTGGCTATGACCTCTTCGTGGATGGCGAGGTTATAGATCTTGGTGAGAAGACAACGTTCGAGCACATCGGACTTGAACCCTTCACATATCACGCATATCGCGTAAGGGCAAAGTCTTCTGTTATCACCGGGGAATGGAGTGAGGCATTAGTACATCCAACTTTATTAGGGACTCCCGGCAACCTGCGAACACACTCATCTAAGGGTTCTATTAAAGTGATGTGGGATCAAGTCACTGGGGCTGACGTTTACGAAGTCGAAATCGATGGAAATACGGTTGTACAAACAACGGATACAATGTATGTCCATGAAGGTCTGAGTACTAATAGTAGTCATAGTTATCGGGTCAGAGCGACGAATAGTGTTGTATCCAGTTTGTGGAGCGATGAGATAACGAAAAAAACGCCGCCTAGTATACCAGACAATCTCCAAGCGACATCGACCTCTAATACGATTACCTTAACTTGGGAAGGGGTCTCAGGGGCAACTTCTTATATTGTTAATGTGGACGGTAGTAGTGTTGAAGTTGAGGGGACAAGTTACGTTCATGAAGGGCTAAAAGCCAACACGATGCATGCGTATCAAGTGCGTGCTAACAATTCTGCAGGGTCGAGCGGCTGGACCGAAGAGATTCAGCAGACGACTACGCCTGAACTTAAAGTAAATGTAGGTAAAGATAATGGTTTCAACTTCGTTATAGTAGCCCCTGAAAAGCAAGGGGTCAGACAGCGCAAAATCATCGTAACTTATAACCCGGATGAAGTAGAAGTTGTAGATTTATGTGCTGTAACCCCAGAAACTGAACTCACTACGGGGCCTGTAAACGGGACGAATTTTACAGTGGAATCGTTTGGTGACGGTAGAATTGTGTACATCGTTGATGATGCAGACACAACGGTGATGAACAGCATTAAATTTATGGCCTTAACGAACGAACACTCCAGCATCACTTACACGATTGAATAAGTTATACAAACATTAAATGATCACTTTGGTCACGTACCAAGGTGATCATCCGTTTCTATCTTCTTTTGAAAGGAGTTTTGATTTTTGAAGAAATTAATAGGCTTCATTTGTGTGCTTCTTATACTAGGGATATTCAATCAGTCAGAGGTATATGCACGTAGTAAACTTGATATTGTCTTTATTATAGATCGTTCAGGAAGTATGGACGATGACATACGAGCTGTAAGGGATAATGTAAGTGACTTTGTTGATAAAGTAACGGATAGAGGGTTTGAATACCAATTAGGCTTAGTATCGTATGAATCGAGTCCATATTTGTATGAGATGACATCTAATGTAGAAACTTTCAAAGAAAACCTTAATCGTATAAGAGTAAACGGCAGTACTGAAAACGGACGTGATGCCATTATGAAAGCTATACAGGATTATGAATTCGAAGTTAACTCGTTGAAATATTTTGTACTCATAGGTGACGAGAGAATATATTCTAATCGGGGGTATAGTCATGACGAAGTTATACAAACCTTAATTGATAATGATATAACCTTAACTGCAATAGGTATTGATGAAGTCGAATCTGAATTTAGAAATTACACAGAAGGAACGGGCGGCCTTTATTTGAACTTGTTTGATAATTTTTCAGACAACCTTGACAGTATTTTTGATCAAATTCAAAGGGTTCCAACTTTTGAAGTTACCTCACCTACACCAAACCAGCTATTAAGTGACCAAGACACCGCGTTCACTCCCACCTTAGAAGTCACAGATCCAGATAGTGATACTTTGACCTTTGAATATTACCTCGATGATGAAACAGAGCCAAGAGGTACGTCGGTAGTATCTAATACTAGAACGGCCCAAATGGTTAATTTAGATCCCATTAATATTGCTAACCTAACAGAAGGTAACCATACGTTCAGATTTGTTGTAAATGACCAAGTTGATGTTGTTGAAGGGGAGGTACATTTTAGAGTAGATAAAACAGCGCCTATATTAAATGAAGTGGCAATTACTCCTAACACGACATCCATATCCTTTGCAGGTTCTGCAGTTGATAGCATAGCTGGTCTTCATAGTAATCCCTATCGATATTCAGTATTAAATGCCGAACAGAGTCAATGGACGCCTAATACGACGTTCACTGTGAACAACCTGCAACCCAACACGGCATACCAGGCGATTTTTGAGGCGAGAGATACATTAGGGCATATTGCAAGAGAACAACGTTCGATGGTCACACTTGCTCAATCCCCTCTTATTTCGTTTAGTTCGCGGGGTGAGCATACACTAGGAATTAGGGTTACCGACAGCAATCCAGCATCAACGCAATATGTCATAAGATCAGGAACACGTTTTGTTCAACAAGATGGAAGATTATCTGCTACACCTCAGTGGATCACTTTATCCAACAAATCTATAACTGTAACGGGACTATCAAGTAATACGACCTATACATTTGATGCAAGGACTAGAAACAGTCAACTAGTGGAAACAGCTTACGGTAATGCAATTTCTACAAAAACGTTAGTTCCGCCACCTGAATCTATTCGTACAGAGGTTGAACAACGTGAAATACGACTGAGCTGGGATTCAGTTAGTGGGATATTAGGTTACGACATAGAGGTGGACGGAACCGTAGTGAGTAACGGTACAAGCTCAACCTATTTGCATACCGGACTGCTTCCTAACACGCGTCATACGTATCGAGTAAGGGTTAGAAACGCTGGGGGCATTGGCAGCTGGAGTGAAATAAAGTCTGTACAAACTTTACCCGATCCTCCTGCCGTACCACGGAACTTGCAGTTTACGGCAACTCAGACGGAGATCCAACTGAGCTGGGATATCATAGCTGCTGCACAAACCTATGATATCGAAGTGGACGGCAGCATCGTCTCCAATGGGGACCGCATCCGATATTTGCATACAGGGTTAGAACCATTTACTGAACACACGTATAGGGTAAGGGCGTCTAATCCAGGAGGAACAAGTGAATGGGGACCACTTGTCACCGCCACAACATTGCCTTACCCACCTCAAGTACCTACGAATATATCAGCAGCGCCTTCCATATATTCGGTAAGCATTGGATGGGATGAGATGGATGGGGCTGAGGCGTATGAGATTGAAGTGGATGGTTTAATCGTAGATACGGGATCAGCGACGGCCTATATCCACGAAGGGTTGGAACCTCTTAGTGGTCATACGTATAGGGTAAGGGCGAAGAATACGGGGGGTAAGAGTGCTTGGAGCCAACCGATCGACATTACCACACATCCTGAAATTCCGCTTCAACCTACGAATATATTGACGACATCGGATGAAACAGCCATTACATTGACTTGGTACAAGGTCCCACATACGGAATTCTATGAGATAGAGGTCGATGGCAGCTCTATAGTGAAAGTCACTGACACACAGTTTAAACATAGTGAGTTGCTTGCGGATTCGAAACATACCTACAAGATACGGTCCTACAATATAAGTGGTTACAGTGAATGGAGTTCGCCCGTTACGATGATGACCTTACCAGCAGGCAGCGGTGTCAACATGTCATTAACGAATATTGCTGCTGTAGTGACCAACACCTTTATCACCATTTCTTGGGATACTGTGGCACCTAATGCAGAGTATGAAATTGAAGTCGATGGCGAGCTTTACGACAACGGTGAAGATACCATCTATCATCATACGGGCTTAGAAGCGAATGAATTTCATATTTATAAGATTCGGGTGATAGATGATGGGCAACCAGGGGATTGGGTTGCTGTGTTAGCTTTATCTACATTGCCAAACCCTCCAGATGCGCCTGAACAACTAGAGGCATTTGCTACCAATCATTCAATTGAGCTTAGCTGGAACAGAATAGAGGGGGCATCAGGGTACGATATTGAGATTGATGGAAAGACATATAGTTTAGGTGGAGGGCTAAATTATATACATTCAGGCCTAGAATCTGGTATATCACATACTTACAGGATTCGGGCTAAGAATATTACGGGGGTTACCGCTTGGAGCCCGGCTGTCACACAGAGCACGACCAGCCCAACTTACAACGTAAATATGGCGGCTAATGAACCTTTTGATTTATCGATTCTTGCTTCCAATGTTCAGGATTTCAGTGAACTTACATTTGTAATCACCTATAACCCTGAGGAGATTGAATTGATTGATTTATATAATTTTACACCGGAGCAAGACCTCAGTTCGGGCAAGATTCCTAATTCGAATCTTACAGCTGAAGTTGAATCGGGAGTGATCAAATTGACGGTAAACCAGAATGTCATTCCGGGTACGTCATGGTCGGGGGAATTATCTACCTTAACCTTTAAAGGAAAAACTAGTGGAGAGACTTCTATAGACATCGTTGTAGAATAATCAACTTAGGAGTGAAGCAATGAAGAATAAGAAATGGATTAAACCCGTAGCGGTTGTATTGAGTGCGGCGTTAATTGCCCAGATATTCATGTTCTCGATGAATACTTTTGGCTCAAATGACACTGTCAATAACGTATCCGCTGGAGAAAGCGAAGATACACGAATTGCAACAGAGCTTTCGAATATGACAGGACTAACGGTGGAAGAGATACTGGACATGAAAACCTCAGGGGTGTCTTGGAATCAGGTCATAGAAGAACTTGAATCTCTGAACGGAGCAGACTCCTCCAGAGGAAGGGAAGAACGTATAACGCTGCTGTCGGCTTCCGGTTTAGATGAAGCAGACATGAAGCGGCTGCAAGAAGAAGGTTTCGAAGAGAATGAAATCCTAGAAGCCAAAATGCTGGCAGAGAGAGTATACAGCCAACTGAAAGACATCGCAGATTCTGAGTCCACGGTGAATATCAAGCCTGAGGTCGATATCAACACGGATCATGATCAAGATGATCTAGAGGACTATAAACAATTGCTTGAGTTATTTCACGTTGGGGATGCCGTTGAATTGATGCTTCAGTTGGAGCAGGAATTTGGAAGCTTTGAGGCAGTCCTTGAGGAATATATCCTCACACTTCAAATCGAAGTGGATCTATTCATGTATTTGCGTGATAAAGTCAGCTATGAATTAGAGAAAGAAGAGAAGAGACTTCAGCATGTGGAACCGTTGGTTAAGCTCTTAGACATTGAGAATAAAATGCTGGAGAAGATACAAGCTGAGAATGCGGTGGACCGCGATGAGCCAATCGTAGGACAGTTCGATTCTATTGGGCAAGCAGAGGAAGTGGGTAATCATCCGCTTCCTGATGTGCCTAGCCCTACGGCTGAGGAGTTGAAACCAACCAATCCAACGGATGCCATTATGAAAGAGATTGAAATATTGAACCCGAACGAACCTATTCTAGAGTAATGAAGGGAGTAACGATATGAAGAAGTTATCAAGCGTATTACTAGTGTTGCTAGTATTTGGGCTACTCTTCCAAGCTGGCTTTTCGGCATTAGCCAACGTCACCAGCCCAAGCGAGAAAACAACTGAGGACGAAGCGGAAGTTCAAGACATTGTCATAATTGAGGAAGTGCTGAATGCTATTAAAAGTCAGGCTCCAGAACACTATGAAACGAACGTATCCCTATATAAAAACTTTCTCATTCATTTCAACGTAACGGAACGATATAGAAGCGAAGTAGAGCGTCTAATTTTAAAGGGTGTTCAATTGCATCAGATCCTAATAGCTTACGAATTTCTATATCAGAATCTTGGTTTAGTTACGGAGCTGGAAGCATTGGCTTCGTCAAGCTCAACAGCTGATCAATGGGCTGCAGCCTTTACGGCCTACTTGAGCAATCATGAAATGTTTGTCCCTCGGGCGCATGATTCAGATTACCTAGAATTCCTTATGAATTCTACAGAACTGACAACAGACGATATTATGATTGCAGACCGGATTTCTTTTATATCGGGCAAACCGTTTAAGGATATCGTGCAGTTAAAGCTTGAAGATACGCAGTGGAAGGAGATTGCAGAGGGAGAGGGGATTCTCAATAATGCAACCGAATTGCCCCGTGTTCAAATTACGGTAGATCAGATGAAGCTCTACACACAGTTAGGTATGTCTGAGGAACAAGTAGCCGAAGCCTTCGTTATAGCTGAGCAAGCAGGAACAACACCCGAAAATGTCATTGAACAGCTTAATCTCGGTGTTATCGAAGAGGAGATTCTTGCTAAGAGTTACCTTGCTAAATATAAACCATATTAATCATCAATCTACTTTACTTTGATCCTATTTATTCAACCTGAAAGCGGGGGTGCATATGATCCATAAGTTTACCAAACTCATAGGGTTGTGTTTTCTATTTATAATCATACCTTTCCAAAGTATTTATGCAGAAACCTTGGAAGAGCAGCTAAATAATTTAGTTGGGCCCAAAGAACAATATAATACCGAATTATCACCTGTTTATTTGAAACTCAATCAATCTGAAGAGGTTATCAGTCCTCAGAACGGCGGATTAGCCGTAACCCAAACCGATTATAGTCTGCCGGGCCGTAATGGAATGGACTTGGAAATAACTCGTATTTATAAGAATAGCAGCGCAAACGTTCGTGAAATGAAGGTGAAATATGTTAGAGGTGCGTGGGTCGATTATGTTGAAGAAGAGACGCATATGTCCACCTTTTACGAGGATCGCTATAATTTGGGCATAGGTATGCGGTTTTCTTTTCCTCAAATTGAGGTGCGTGAGAATTCAGATGATTCAAGCCACTTATTCTATCACACCGAATCGGGTGACGTATACCGAATGAAGGCTTACAAGCAGGATGGACAACGTATTTTCCTGCCCGAAGGTCAAACCATCCAGGATGTAGTGATGACAGAATCAGCCGACTTCAGTAATGGTCAAGAGGATGGAACCTCTAAGTATGTGATTACGGACAAGCATGGGATGAAGCACTATTTTGCCGAAGATGGCAGATTGTTAGGTAAGGTAGACCGCTACAATAATACGATCACTTTCGAATATGCTGAACAGTCCTATACGATTGACGATGAGACGATTACAAAGAAGCTTATATCGAAAATCATTGACACCGTGGGTCGTGAGGTCACGATCGAATATAAGGAAGATCCATCCTTTACAGTCGGTTCCATAGAAGAACACAATTATAGTGCGGATGAACGCTATAAAGCGTCACAGCATCCGAACAAAACCGATTCAGGGGATTTGCAGGAAAAGTTTCAAGTCATTATCCATTTGCCTGAAAACAAGACCATAGTATATGACAAAACTGCCGTGCTCGTTTCCGATTCGAAGCAAGTATTACGAACTAGATTACAGCGGGTCTATGACGTTGATCATCAACCTAAGTATCATTTCTGGTATGAGCAACCGGATCTAGGCTTTACTTATATGAATGGTACTGATTATTCGGTGTACAACCGCTATGAGAACCTAGTCCAAATCGATGATTTAAGGTCGAATAAGTTACAACGTTACATCTACGATACATTCACCAAGGAATTGAATAATAAAGGCAGCATGCAATACCGTAAAATATTCGAAAAGCAGGATCTCATCAAGGTAGCTTATGACCCTTCACAAGCCCAGTTTCTTGATCGGTTCAGTACCGAGGTCAAAGACAAACAGGTCTATCAATATACGAATGAGCCGGATGGTTTCGGATTTGAGGGCTACGACAGAGATACACCTAACTACCTTCGGGATACATATCGATATATGACCGAGGTTCAACAGTTAAATGGCAGCTCCATAAAGTATACCTATGATGGAATTCATCAGCTGCTTACAACAGAAAGATTAGGAAATGATCATAAAGAGGTTATTATGACCGAACGTGATGATATGAAGCTTGTGAAAAAACGAGTGAATACGATCTATCAAGTTGAGGATGGCCAAGTGATAGGCGAACCCGTGAAGCAGATAGAGAACTTCCGCTATGACGAATACGGTAATTTAACCAATTATACGGGTCCACAAGCTGAAAGGGATGAAGAAGGTGATCCCGTCTCTAATGAGCATATGGTGATCTATGCTTATGATTACAACAAATATCATACGTTAATCCGAAAAACTTGGAAGCAAGATCAGAACACTCAGAACCAAATCATCTATACCGTTGATGAGCTTGGTAATGTGACGAAAGAAACCCAAGTGAACACCCCTGATGAAAGCAAATGGGTAGTTGCAGATTTCCAATACGACAGTTACGGTAACATGACTAAGAAATCTATAAGTTCCGGCAGTCAAACATTCACGACCCATTATGAATATGGCACGGATGCTAATGGGGTGGATACTAAAGGAATCTATCTTACTAAGCAGTATAAGGTGCTGGATGGACAGAATTACGAAACTAAATACGCTTATGATTTCAACACAGGGAATCTGCTAAAGGAAGTAAACCCCAAAGATCACGAGACTGTGTATGCATATGATCATCTGAACCGCGTCACGAAAATAACGCAGCCAGATGAGTCGACCAAGACATATACCTACGAGGATAATAATTTTGCAAATCTTAAAGTGACCTACAAAGACCCGATGGATGTATTACACGAGAATGAATATGACGTTCAGGGGAATTTAGTGAGAGCTTCCGTTTTCGATGAGGGTCAGTGGAAGGTCTTGAAGCAGATTGAATATGATGCCAAAGGCAATAAAATCAAAGAAATCGACGGTATCGGACACAGTATCCGTTATACCTATGACAGTAAGTATCGGTTGATTAACAAAGTGAGCTATGAGAATGACAAGGTAAATAAAGGCTCAACAACGTTGGACTATTTATATCGACCAGATGAGGCAACTTTCTTGCTGGTAACATCGACAGACGAGGAAGGTTATCAGAAGAAATATCATTATGATGTGTCCAATCGTTTGGTTAAGCTGGAAGAAACACCGGATAATATACAATGGTATGCCACAACTTTTACTTACGATTATATGGGCAACAAGCTAACCAATACCGATGCCCGAAATCATACGACATATTATCGCTATGATAACTTGGGTAGAATGATCAAGATTACAGATGCATTGAATCATGAAACAACGTTTGAATATAATGCGATAAACCAAGTGGCGAAGCAGCAAGAACCCGGCGAACGAATGACTGAATACACCTATGACGCTTTGGGACGGTTAAAGTTAAAGAAGGTGTTTGCCAAAGGTTCCAGTGATCATGTTTATACTTCTTATGATTACGATAAAGCAGGCAATGTAACGAACTTGAAGCAGGGGAAAGTAACGGACGGATTAGATCAGCTTGCATCGGATGTAACCTTCAAACATGATCGAATGAACCGCATCAGTGATGAGTGGAGTGCAATTGATACTAATCTTATCAGCCACAAAGTCTTCGCCTACGATAAGAATGGCAATAAGCTGGAAGAGAAGCATTATAGCAACGCGAATGAAACGAAATTCTTCCATTATATGTATCAATATGATTTTGCAGGCAGGAAGGTTAGAGAAGAGGGGGCACTAAAGGAAGAGGCTGCAACTTATGGTCAATTCCATACGATTTATGTCAGGGATTTAGTTGGCAATGTCATAGAGAGTCAAGTATTCAATGGCAATGGCTATGATATAACCTCATTCGTATACAATGAGAAACGCCAGCCTATTAAGAAAGTGGAGCCTTACACAACTGAAGGTGCGTTGAAAACAACGACCTATCAATATGACAAAACAGGCCGATTAATAGCTCAAACCATGATCGTTAACGGTGAAACACTTACATCCTCCAACGTCTATGATGGTATGGGTCGGAAAATTAAAGAGATTGATCCGTTAGGTCAAATAACTAGGTTTGTTTACAATGAGACGGGTCAAATGATTAAGGTAATCGATCCTCGTTACGACAGTATGACTGAGGACCAAGCACCGGGCATCACTCATATTTATGATGCTTTGAATCGTCTGGTCACCACTTCAATATTCGATGGAAATGCATCACGTGTTATAAGCTATCGGGAATATGACGCTAGAGGCAATGTCACGAAGGAAGCAGACGGTATCGGATATAACGCTAATAACCCAAGTCTGTCGATTGAAAACAACTATCAATATGATGTACACAACCAGCGAATCGCAGTCATTTCTGCTCAGACGGAGGCAGATAACCGTACGAATGGAACGAGCCAAGTATCAGCTTCCATGAACTACGATGCGATGGGCAACTTAGTACTGAAGATGGACGCAAGCGGCAATCCAACTCGATATGATTATTATTACAATGGACGGCTTAAGAAAGTAACTTACCCGGATCATAGCACCGAAAGCTACGCTTATGACCTAACAGGGAAGGCATTCATACAGAAGACAGATCGTGCTGGTGAGGTTACAACCACTTACTTAAATGTATTTGGGAAGCCGTATCGCACAGAGTATGCGGACCACTCCTATGAGACCGCCGGCTACTCAGCTAAGGGTGAGCTGCTGGAGCAGACGAATAGACTAGGATATGTTCAAATTTATAACTATGACCCTTCAGGGAATGTGACGGAGAAGCGCGAAGAAATATCGCGTAACGGCAGTATCAAGACGTTTAAATTAACGAAGAAAAGCTATGACGAAGCGAATCGCATAGTAACGAGCGAAACCTTCTTAGCCTCTAGCTCTTCCTCTACAGCGAACCAATCAGCTGGAGATAAGGTGGAGTACCGCTATGACAAGGCTGGGCGACTGGTTCGAATCATCGGTCCTAACGGCAGGGAGACCGTGCACCAATACGACCGGGCGGGTAACATCGTGACTAAGAAGCAGAAAGTGCGAGACGGTTATGATGAAGTCAGACGCTTTACGTATGATGTGCGCAACCAGTTGGTTCAAGACATTGTTCTTGTAGAAACATCTAATGTCGCTAACGAATATCTAGCAGGCGTGACCTTTGATCCCGAATATTTTGATAGAATTCAAGCGACGACTACGTATACGTATTATAACAATGGTGATTTGAAGAGCAAGAAAGATCCAAACGGTCACATCACTCAATTCATGTATGACTATGATCGTCAACTCGTGAAGAAGGTCGATCCGCTCCTGCATGAAACGACATACCGTTACGATCGCAGAGGGAATTTAATCGAAGAGATCAATGCGAAGGATGTATCAGTTCGCTATGACTATGATGTGATGAATCGTCTCATTCGTAAGCATACGCCTGCTGCAGATGGGGAAACGGCAGTGACCCGTTATCTATATGATGAGATCGGCAACCTAATGAAACAAATTGCACCGAATCACTACGATCCAGCCAAGGACACGGCAGATTTAGCGCATACCATGAAAGGGATCAGTTACACGTATGATGCGATGAATCGCAGAACAGCAACGATTGATCCGAATGGCAACGGATTAGAATACATTCAATATGATGCGAACGGACAAGTCACTAAAGTTGTCGATGGCTTAAGATTTAACGGTGATCTGGAAGATGCTGAAGGAACGGTTTATGTTTATGACGGACTAGGCCGTATAGTAGAGGAAATCAACGCACTTGGACAAAGCACTAGGTACGTTTATGATGTGCTAGGGAATGTTACGAAGAAGACAGATGCTAGAAACAACAGCACCATTTTTCAATACTATCCTGATGGCTTACTAGCTAAGGTCACTTATCCTGACACAGGAACTGTAACCTACAGCTATGATAAATTAGGGCGTAAGACAGCTGTCACCGATCAGAGAGGCCATACCACCGAGTTCACCTACACAGGCTTTGGCAAGGAGAAATCCATCAAGGACGCGCTTGGCTATGTGATTGAATATAAGTATGATCTCAGCGGCAACATCGTTTCCCAGAAGGATAAACGGGGCAGTATTAGCTTGTTCAAGTATGATGGAAATCAGCGTTTAATTGAGAAACGTATACCTTTAGAACGTGATGCCAGCGGCAATGTTGTTTATGCCATTGAATCCTATCAATATGATTCGGTAGGCAACGTATTGATCCAGAAGCTTACAGGCTCGAAAGGAGCTGAATTCACTAGACAGACGACGTATACTTATTATGACAATAATTTGGTGCACACCGTCAGTGATAATAGCGGCAGCCTAATCACTTACAGCTATGATAAGAATGGCAACCAAACACAAGCAGCGACTTTGCGTGAGACAGATCAGGTCGATATCGAACAGTTCACTTATGATGAAATGAACCGTGTGACACAGCATATTCTATGGGTGGATGAAGAAGATTTAGCTGATGTTAGCAGCTATGAGAATCTGTCAGCTTTAAGAGATGCAAGCCAGCCTGGCAAAATCAAGGTCATGACGGGATATGAGTACGATATTCTAGGCAACCAAACGAAGATCATTCAACCTAGAGCTTATCGTTATTTACCGGCGGACACGGATAATCGGGCTAAGTACACCGTGCGATACACCTACGACTTGCTCAATCGATTAGATAAAGTCATCACCGTGCATCAAGGTTCAGAAGTGTATAAGCAATTCACCTATGATGCCGTGGGGAACCAAGCGTCTGAGCGAAATGAGCGTGGTTCAACCAAGGCATATACGTATGACAGTATGAATCGGGTGCTCAGTATTACGGATCCGAATAATCGTACCTACAGCATGACTTATGATGCCGCAGGGAACAAGCTAACCGAAACCAATGCATTGAATCACACTATGTCTTACACTTACGATGCTTTGAATCGGGTGGTAGAGATCACCGATCCGTATCAGGTCGTCATCCAACGTAATGTGTATGACGCGAACGGTAACGTCATCAAGAAGATCGATGCTAAGGGGATGAAAGCCGGCAGCACGGATGAAGAACGCTATGGCTGGGTATATACGTATGATTTGGCTAACCGTATCGTCACGGCCGCAGATCCTATACTGGCAGCCCAAGACAAGGTCACTACCCGTT